>JBIKMY010000137.1:0-6101 GCA_044358945.1 Rubrivivax sp. | reverse complement strand
TGGTGGTGCTGGCCGGCGAGATCACCACCAACGCGCACGTGGACT
The DNA here is from genome assembly GCA_044358945.1 of Rubrivivax sp. Classification (GTDB taxonomy): domain Bacteria; phylum Pseudomonadota; class Gammaproteobacteria; order Burkholderiales; family Burkholderiaceae_C; genus Rubrivivax. The sequence goes on along the minus strand of JBIKMY010000137.1, from coordinate 6,056 downwards.
ACATCCAGGTGGCGCGCGACACCATCAAGCGCATCGGCTACGACAACACCGAGTACGGCATCGACTACAAGGGTTGCGCGGTGATGGTCTGCTACGACAAGCAGTCCAACGACATCGCCCAGGGCGTGGACCACGCCAGTGACGACCACTTGAACACCGGCGCCGGCGACCAGGGCCTGATGTTCGGCTACGCCTGCGACGAGACGCCCGAGCTCATGCCCGCGCCGATCTACTACGCCCACCGTCTGGTGGAGCGCCAGGCCCAGCTGCGCAAGGACGGCCGCCTGCCCTTCCTGCGCCCGGACGCCAAGAGCCAGGTGACCCTGCGCTACGTGGACGGCAAGCCGCACAGCATCGACACCGTGGTGCTGTCCAGCCAGCACGCGCCCGAGTACAGCCTGGGCAACCGCATGACCGATGCCTTCTACGAGGCGGTGCGCGAGGAGATCATCAAGCCTGTGCTGCCCAAGGAGTGGCTGACGGCCGACACCAAGTACCTGATCAACCCCACCGGTCGCTTCGTCGTTGGTGGCCCGCAGGGCGACTGCGGCCTGACCGGACGCAAGATCATCGTCGACACCTACGGCGGCGCCTGCCCGCACGGCGGCGGCGCCTTCTCGGGCAAGGACCCGTCCAAGGTGGACCGCTCGGCCGCCTACGCCGCGCGCTACGTGGCCAAGAACATCGTGGCCGCTGGCTTGGCCAAGCAATGCCAGATCCAGGTGGCCTACGCCATCGGCGTGGCCCGTCCGATGAACGTGACCGTCTACACCGAAGGCACTGGCGTGATCTCCGACGAGAAGATCGCCGCCCTGGTCAACGAGCACTTCGACCTGCGCCCCAAGGGAATCATCCAGATGCTGGACCTGCTGCGCCCTATCTACCAGAAGACCGCCGCATACGGCCACTTCGGCCGCGAAGAACCCGAGTTCGCGTGGGAACGGACGGACAAGGCTGCGGCCCTGAAGGCTGCGGCTGGGCTGTAAGCCCGCCGCGCGCGAAGCGCGTGGTTCGGCGGTACGTGGGCCGCGCTTACATCGGCGGAGCCGATATGAGCGCGGACCAGAGAACTCGACCCATCCCGCGCCCGCCTCAGGGAAAATCCCCTGTCCAGGCCAAGTCCTGTTCTGATGCACTCCAGGCGAGCGGCGACCTGCCGCCAAGCCTGGAGGACTCGACATGACCATCGCTGACCCTGCCCGCTATGCGCCGATCTCCTTGAAGCAGCACGCCGCGCTTGACGTGATCCTGCTCGGTATCCTGTTCGTGTCACCTTGGGTGTTCGGCTATTCCCAGCATCAGGGCGCCACCATGCTGGCCGTGGGCTTTGCCATCCTGGGCATGGGCTTGAACTTCATCACGGACTACCCTGTCGGCCTTTGGCGCAAGCTGCCCATGAAGTGGCACCGCATGGTCGAGTTGACATCGCCGCCCATCACCATCGTGGTGCCGTGGGTCTTCTTCCGCGACGCGGGCGTCTTCCCGTGGGTGGCGAGTGTTCTGGGGGTGGCCATTCTGGTCAGCACGATGCTGACGAGGCCGGCCCAGGAGTGAGCTGAACGCTGAACGGCGGCCGCCTCACCCTGCTGCCGGTCCTTCCACCACCTCATCGCCTTCGCGGTGCAGGGCCCCGGCGGCGCACAGTTCCTCCACGAAGCCCAGCACCCAGGCCCGCGCGGCAGGGGCCGGGCCGCCATGGTGCCGGTCCCACAGGCCGCGCAGCAGCGGGGTGTGCCAGGCCCAGTCCAGCAGCTCTTGCAGCGGCAGCCGGCGTACCTCCATCAGGTGATACACCACCAGCACCTTGACAGCGTGGCGTGCGTGGCGCGCGGGGTCGGCCTGGAAGCTGGCCAGGCGCGAATGTGCCCGCGCCAGCGCCCCGGCCACGTCGGTGAAGGGCGCGCCATGGCCGGGGATCACCACCTGCACCGGCAGCGTGGCGATGAGCTCCAGCACGCGGCGCACGTCGTCAAAGCCCGGCTCGCCCTGCACCTCCGGAAACACCACGCCAAAGCCGTTTTCCCACAGCGCGTCGGCGGAGATCAGTACGCCGTGCACACGGTCGAACAGCATCACCGAATCCGGATCGTGACCGGGCGCGGCAATGACCTCCCAGTCGCGTCCGCCTGCACGCAGCGCTTGGTCCAGCCTCAGTTCGTCATCGGCCAGAAAGGGCGCGCAGCGCTGACCGGAGCGGTCGTGGGTGAGGCGCTGCTGGTCCCAGGCCCTCACCACCGGAAGCATGCCGGGCGCCACGCTGATGGGCATGCCGTGCGCGGCCTTCAGCGCCGCATTGCCGCCGCAGTGGTCGGAGTGCAGGTGGGTGTTGACCAGGCGCGTCAGGCGCTGCCCGTTGAGCGCATGGGCCACCAGGGCGCAGGTCTGTTCGGCGTGGTTGACATGGCTGGCGTCCACCAGCACGGCCCCCGCTTCGCCCGGGGCGGGGTGGATCAGCACGTTGTTGGAAGACAGCCAGCCGCGCTGCAGCACGGTCAGGCCGGCCAGCGGGTCACCTGTGCCGCTGGCCAAGGTGTGGAGGGCTTCAGTGCGCATGCTCGGCCTCGATCATCTCGGCCACCCGCCGGCGAAAACGCAGTGGCCCGGCGTCGATGGGCAGGTTCAGGTGCGGCGTGCGCTCACTGGCGATGCCGCGGTGCACCGCTTCAAGGATCACGCGGTCCTCTTCGAACGCAGCGCGCACCGAGGCATCGAAGCGGCGCGACACCTCCTCATCCCCCGGGGCGAAGTTGCGCATCTGGAACCAGAAGTAGCGCGTGCGATGCTCGTCGAGGGGCGTCATCAGGTTGTAGCTGTCCATGATGAAAGCTTGCGGGTGCAGCGGCTGGCCTTCCCCGCCTGTGCCCGCAGGCGTGAAGATGGCGCGGATCGCAGCGTGGCTAGGAAAGCGCACCTCGTACTGCTGCTTGCGGTCGCAGCGGCCCGTGAACTTCAGGAACGGGGCGTAGAAAGGCGCCGGCTCCACGTCCTGCATCCAGCGCCAGACGGTCACGCCGTCGGCAGCGGTGGTCACCTGCAGTGGTGTGTCTTCGCACGCCCCGCCGGCAAACGAGCCGCGGTGCACCCAGGCCACGTGGCTGGGGTCCAGCAGGTTGTCGGTGATGTAGAGGTAGTGGCAGGCCACCTCCATGCTGCCGCCCGCGTTCAGCCCCCAGGCGGGATCGTCCCAGTGCGCCACCTCGAAGATCTGCGATGGATCGGCCAAGGCCGCATCGCCCATCCAGATCCACAGCAGGCCGTAGCGCGACACCACGGGGTAGTGGCGCACCCGCGCACCGGCCGGCGGCACCCGAGAGCCGGGCGCCCAGGTGCAGGCACCCTGGCCGTCAAAACGCATGCCGTGGTAGCCGCATTCCACCTCGGCGCCCACCAGGCGCCCCATGGACAGCGGCAGCTTGCGGTGCGGGCACGCGTCTTCTAGCGCGACCACCGCGCCATTGGGTTGGCGACACAGCACCACGGGTTCGCCCAGCACCGTCAGCGGCACCAGGCCGTCACCGATCTCGCGCTCCCAGGCGGCGACATACCAGGCGTTGCGGACAAACATGAGTGACTTTCGGACGTGGGGCCGTTACGGCGTTGGTCAGGGGTTGATGGACGCGGGAGAGCCCTCACGGGCGCCCGGATGCTACGACGACAGGCCCGATCTGCGAGGTCATGCCGAAGTCACGGCCTGACGCACCGGCCGCTGAAACGCCGCCAGTACCGAGCCCATCGCCAGCGCCGCCGCACTGAGGGCGAAGCCGCGCACCAGGCCGCCGGGGCCGTCGGCGATCCAGCCCACGACGCTGGGCCCCACGATCTGGCCGAAGGCGAAGACGATGGTGAAGGCGGCGATGCCCGCGGGCCAGACGGCGGGCGGGGTGTTGTGGCGCACCAGGGCCGTGGTGGAGGCCACCACCGAGAGAAACACCCCGCCGAACAGCAGGCCTGACGCGAAGACCGCCGCCAGCGAGCCGCTCCACAAGGGCAGGGCGGTGGCCAGCGCCAGCAGGCCGTTGAGCAGCGACAGCGGCAGGCCACCGCGGTGGCGCTGCAGCAGCCCGGCCCACAGCCAGGACGAGGCCACCACGCCCAGCCCCAGCAGGGTGTAGAACGCCGCCACCGTACCCGCGCCCAAGCCTTGCTCGCGCAGCAAGGTGATGATGAAGGTCATGTAGCCGATGTAGCCAATGCCGAACATGGCGTAGCCGGCCAGGCCGAACGCGAAGGGCTGCCAGCGGAAGGGCGCCCGCGCTGCGCCGGCCGCGGGGGGTGCGGCCAGCGAACCGGTAGCCGCGGCCGTGGCCAGCGTCAAGGCCAGGGCGAGCGTGCCCAGGGCCGCCCACGCCACGGGCCAGCCCAGCGCAGGCGCATCCAGCAGGGGCGGCAGGCCCAGCGCACAGGCCACAATGCCCAGACCCACGCCGCCGTAGTAGATGCCCAGCACCAGACCCGAGCGCTGCGGCACGCGCTGTGCCAGGCGCGCGGCCAGCAAGCCGCCACCCACGAAGCTGGCAGCGCTGGCCGCGCCGCAGGCCCAGCGCAGGAGGTATAGAGCCCCATCGTCGCGGGTGACGGCGTGCAGGGCCATGAGCGCGGCGGCCCCGGCGCCGCCGGCGAGCATGAAGTGCCGGGCGTCCCATCGGCGCAGGATGCGCGGGGCCAGCAGGGCCCCGACCAAGTAGCCCGCCGCGTTGGCGGTATTCATGGCACCCGCGGTGAAGTAGCTCCAGCCCAGATCGGCGCGCATGGCCGGCAGCAGCAGCGCATAGGAAAAGCGCGCCAGCCCCAGCGACACGGCGGCAGCCAGGGCCAGCGCGGCGGCGATGGCCAGTTCACCGCCAGCGGTGGGCGTTGAGGGTGGGGGGTGGGCTTGCGCCTGCGGGTCCATCACGATGCGACGTCGCGGGCTCCTGCCGCCAGCAGCGCTGCAACCAGTTCCGCGAAGCCCTGACCGCGCTCGGCCTGCGTGATCCAGGAAGGCCAGTGCACCAGTTCATCGGCAAAGCGCCGCAGGTTGGCCACGCCCACGCTGAAGGGGAAGCGCTCGAACATCACCTGGTCGTTGGTGGAGTCGCCCACATAGGCCCAGTGCGCAAGCTCGTCCTGCAAGGCACGGCCGAAGAGGCGTTGCAGCATCCACTGCGCGCCCGTCCATTTGCTGTGCTGCCCGAACCAGCCGTTGATGTGGATGGAACTCACCGTGGCGGTCATGCCCTCCTCGCGCATCAGCGCCACGACCGCGGCGATGCCCGGGGCCGGCAGGTGGGTGAATTCGCTATGGTCGATGGCGATGTCGGTCACGCGGCCGGCGCTGTCGCGTGCCAGCAGCGCCCCGGGCACCTCGCGCACGATGCGCTGCGCGACGGCTTGCAGGCGGCGGGCATGGTGGGCGCGGGTGGGGGCGTTCTGCTCGAACTCGGTGAGCACCTGCGCGCCCTCGCGCACCAGGGCCACGGCGCCGTTCTCCGCCACCAGGGCGGCGAGCGGCCAGTCGCGCGCAAAGGGTTCGCTCCAGCCCAGCGGACGGCCCGTGATGGCGATGACCGGGAGGCCCGCGGCCTGCAGCGCGTGCAGGCCGCCGAGCGCTGCCGGCTCGATCTGGCCGTCGCGCGTGAGCGTGTCGTCGATATCGGTCATCACCCCGCGGATGATGCGCAGCGTGGCCAGCGGCGCCTCTTGCAACGGGCGGGCCGGCGCCAGGGCGCGGAGGTCTTGAGAGGCAGACAACAGGGGCATCCTGGCGCATTGTCACGCTCCCGCCGCGGGCCGCCCTACAATACGATTCATTCCGAGGAGCGTTGCAACTCCCTCCCGTGCCGCCAAAGGCGCGAGCGCAGAGAGCCAGGCTCGGAACCTTCCCTTGCAACCGCGCTCACCCGCAAGTTCGACCCGTGGGTGAGTGAAGCAGACCTCCTGACGCACTCCTCACGGCTTGGGCCGCGGGTTCCTCACCGTTGACAGGAGCCTGACCATGAATGCCGTTCTGAAGCCGCTGCACACCAGCGACTACGCCGTTGCCGACCTTTCGCTGGCCGAATGGGGCCGCAAGGAAA
>JBIKMY010000121.1:0-6546 GCA_044358945.1 Rubrivivax sp. | reverse complement strand
AGGTGACCTTGACCTCATGCCGTGCCAGCACCTCGGCCACCAGCGGGGCCACGCCCATGTGGCCGGTGTCGAAGGTGAGATACACCGGACGCTCGCAGCGCTGTGCCGGCGAGGTTCCGGCCGCGGCCGCAGCCCCGCCCAGTGCCAACAGGAGAAGCCCGATCTTCACTGCCGCGCCGCGTGGTCCAGCGTCCACACGCCATGGGGCGAGCGGCCCACTGCCACCTGGCGGATCACCTGGCGCTTGTCGATGTCGATCACGCTCAGCTTGCGCGCCCAGCGCGAACTCAGCAGCAGCGTGCGGCCGTCGGCCATCACCTCCATGCAGTCCGGACCACCCGGGCCTGGCAGCTGGGCCGCCACCTCGAAAGTCTGCAGATCGATCATGCTGATGGTGTTGGCCACGCGGTTGCTGACGAACACATGGCGCCCGTCGCCGCGCGCGCGGAAGGCGTGTGCGCCGTCGCCCGTGGCGATGCGCTTGACCATCCGCGGCGCCGCGCCTGAGACGTCGTAGACCTCTACGAAACGGTCGCCCGTCAAGCCCAGCAGCAGGTGCCGGTCGTCCTTGGTGAGAAACACGTCGGCGGGCATCTTGCCGGTCTTGACCTTCCAGCGCACCGCCTGCGTGGCCAGATCGATGGCCATCAGCTCGTCGCTGTCCTGCAGCGAGACATACGCCACCGTGGAGCGGCTGTCGATGAAGAGGTGGCTGGGGGTCTTGGGCGCCTCGATGCGCTTGACCAGCTTGAAGGGCTGCGCGTCCGCGGGCTGCCAGCGGTACAGGTCCACGTGGTTCAGCCGGTTGGCCGCCGTGACGAACCACTTCATGTCGGGCGAGAAGCGCAGGTGGTACGGGTCCACGATGTCGCGCACCGTGCGCTGCACGGCGCCCGTGGCCGGGTCGATGAAAGTCAGCGAGTTGCCTGCAGCGTTGGCCACGATCAGGCTCTTCTCATCAGGCGTGAGGTACAGGTGGTGCGGCTCCTTGCCCACTTCGATGCGCCGCTGCTCGGTCCAGCTTACGGGGTCGATCACGCTGACCGTGGCGTCCTGCGAGTTCAACACGAAGATGGGACGCGCAGGGCGGACCGCCCCCGCGGCGGTCGCGGGGGCGGCTGGCTGGGCGCGCAGGCCCAGGCTAGCCCCAGCGAGTACGGCCCCCAGAAACAGGCTCAGTCGTCGACGAAGAGGCAGCGTCATCACTCGTCATCTCCACTCAGGATGCCGCCCAGCACACCGCCACCGGCCAAGCCGGTGAGCATCGAACCTTCCTCGCGCGACCCCCCGCGCTGCGGCGCGGCCGCGAACACGCGCGAGGCCAGGCGCGAGAACGGCAGGCTCTGCAGCCACACCGTGCCCGGCCCGGTGACCTTGGCAAAGAACAGGCCCTCGCCGCCGAACAGCGCCGTCTTGATCTTGCCCACGTACTGGATCTCGAAGTTGACGTTCGGCGTCATGGCCACCAGGCAGCCCGTGTCCACCAGCAGGGTCTGCCCGGGCTGCAGGTCGCGCCGCACTACGGTGCCCCCGGCGTGCACGAAGGCCAGGCCGTCGCCCTCGAGCTTCTGCATGATGAAGCCCTCACCGCCGAAGAAGCCCACCGACAGCTTCTGCTGGAAGTAGATGCCAAGCGACACCCCACGCGCCGCGCACAGGAAGGCATCCTTCTGGCAGATGAGCATGCCACCCAGCTGCTTGAGGTTCATGGGCAGGATCTTGCCGGGGTAAGGCGCTGCAAACCCCACGCGCTGCTTGAGCGTGGACTGGTTGGTGTAAATGGTGGTGAACAGCGACTCGCCCGTCACCAGCCGCTTGCCCGCACCCAGCAGCTTGCCGAAAAAACCGCCCTGCTGCGCGCTGCCGTCCCCAAACACGCTGTCCATACCGATGCCGGCATCCATGAACATCATGCTGCCAGCCTCGCCGATGGCCGCCTCGCCAGGGTCCAGCTCGACCTCGACGAACTGCATCTCCGAACCCTTGATCTCGAAATCCACGACGTCCATGGACATGGAAGAAGCTCCTGTGCTCACAACACCGGACATGGTACCGAATGGGGGCGCCAGGCCCACGGAGCAGGCTGGTCGCGTTCCCTGTTCAGACCGCCCATCGCAGACTCATTCTGGAACTCGGGAGAAGGGCTCGGCCCCGCTATCATGGCTCCGGCCATGACGATGTCTCTCCACCCGCTGAGTCTGTGGATCGGTGCTGCCGCTGTCGGCGTGGGCGCCGCACTCGGCGCCTTGCTGAGGTGGCAACTGTCCGCCTGGCTCAACCCGCTGCACGACGGCATTCCGCCCGGCACCCTGGCCTCCAACCTGATCGGCGGCTACCTGGTGGGCGTGGCTGCAGCCTGGTTCGCCCAGCACCCCGACATTCCTGCGGTCTGGCGGCTGTTCGCCATCACGGGTTTCCTGGGCGGTCTCACCACCTTCTCCACCTTCTCGGCAGAGGTGGTGGGCCTGCTGCAGCAGGGGCGCATCGGCATGGGGCTCGCCACCTCGGGCCTGCACCTGGCCGGATCGCTCACGGCGACCTGGGCGGGTTGGCACACTGTCCTGGCCCTTGGACGGTCATCGTCGACCTGACCTGGAGGAGTGGTTGCCGAGGAAGCAGGCCGCGCTCACTGCCCCTTGACGCCGCTGCCTGGGATGCGCAGCAACGACGCCGTCAAACCGCGGCCGTGACCACCATCTCCACCCGCCACTCGGGCTTGGCGAGCTTGGCCTCGACGGTGGCGCGCGGGGGGGCGTTGCCGGCGCTGACCCACTTCTCCCACACGGCGTTCATGCCGGGAAAGTCGGCCAGGTTGGCGATGAAGATCTGGCACATCAGGATCTTGGACTTGTCCGTGCCGGCCCGGGCCAGCAGGGCATCGATATGCTCCAGCACCTGGGTGGTCTGGCCGGTGATGTCCTGAGTACCGTCAGCCGCCACCTGGCCGGCCAGGTAGGCCACGCCGTTGTGCACGGCCATCTCGGACAGGCGTGCGCCGACATCGAATCGTTGAATCATCTTGGGAACTCCGGTGAAGGCGCCTTTGGCGGGGCGATGAGGTGGGGGGATGAGAACGTGAGGTGACCGCAGGGCGCGACGGCTGGCGCTGACTCAGGCCTTCCGCCCGGCCGTATTTCCGGATTTCTGCCCGATCTTGCTTTCCGTGCCGGCCAGCAGCTTGCGGATATTGGCGCCGTGCCGCCACACCAGCAGCAGGCTCATGGGCACGATGCACAGCATGGCCGGCTTCATGCCCCAGATCAGCAATTGGAAGAAGGGCGCGAAGACGGCCGCCACCAGCGAGGCGAGCGAGGAATAACGGAAGAACACGGCGATGAGCAGCCAGCTGGCCAGGGTGGCCGCGCCCAACACCGGGTTCAGGGCCATCAGCACGCCTGCGGCCGTGGCCACGCCCTTGCCGCCCTGGAAGCGGAAGAACACCGGCCACAGGTGGCCCAGGAACGCCGCCAGCCCGACGAGCGCGATGGTGAAAGGCCCCAGGTTCAGGCGCTCCTGCAGCAGCAGCGCCGCCAACACCGGCACATAGCCCTTCAGGGCATCGAAGGCCAGGGTGAGCAGCGCCGCGGCCTTGTTGCCCGAGCGCAGCACGTTGGTGGCGCCGGGATTGCCCGAGCCGTAGCTGCGGGGATCCGCCAGCCCCATCCAGCGGCTGATGAGGACGGCAAAGCTCAGCGAGCCCACCAGGTAGGACGCGACAACAGCCAGCGGCGCCGCCAGGGGCACCAGGGCAGAAGCTTGGGAAGCGGCAGACATGAAGCGCGTGATTCTAGTAAGCGGCACCAGCACGGCCCGGGGCCACCCCTTTCGCACCCATGCAGCCCGGCGCCCCTACAGCGCGCAGTGGACCGGCCGGGCCCCCAGGCGGGCGGTCAGCACCGAAGGCTCGATCCCCACCAGAAAGCCCCGTCGTCCGCCGTTGATGTGAATCTTCGGCAGCTCCAGCACGCTTTGTTCCACGAACACCGGCATCGCCTTGCGCAGACCGAAGGGCGAGGTACCGCCTACCAGATAGCCGCTGTGGCGCTGCGCCACCTCCGGCTTGCAAGGCTCCACCGACTTCACGCCGATGGCGCGGGCCAGGTTCTTGGTGCTGACCTGGCGGTCGCCGTGCATCAGCACCACCAGGGGCTGCGCCTTGTCGTCCTGCATCACCAGGGTCTTGACCACCGCGTGCTCGTCTACGCCCAGTTGGCGCGCCGATTCAGCCGTGCCGCCATGGTCGACGTAGTCATAGGGGTGCTCGGTGAACACGACGCCCTGGGCGCGCAGCCACTGCGTGGCCGGGGTTTCGCTCACGTGCTTGTCTTTCTTGGCCATGGCGCGATGGTGCCAGAGAGCCCCCGCGCCGCGCTTGCGACCGGCCGACCACCACAATCATCGGCCGATGGCGACCTCCACCCCTACCCGCACCTCTGCTGACCGCGCATCGCCTCAGCCCACCGCGCTGGTCTGGCTCAAGCGCGACCTGCGGCAGTCGGACCACGCGCCGCTGACGGCAGCGCAAGGCTTCCCCCAGGCGCTGGCCGTGTTCATCATCGAGCCCGAGTGGCTGCACAGCCCGGAGTGCGACAGCAGCCACGCGGCCTTCGCGCTGGAATGCGTGCAGGCCCTTCGCGCCCAGGGCCTGCCCGTGCTCGTGCGGCAGGGCCCGGCCGTGGCCGTGCTGGAGGCGCTGCGTGCCGCGCACGGTGTGACGCACCTGCTGAGCCACGAGGAAACCGGCCCGGGCTGGAGCTGGACGCGGGACAAGGCGGTGGCGGCGTGGTGCCGTGCGAAAGGCGTGCAATGGAGCGAATGGCCGCAGACGGGCGTGGTGCGCCGCCTGGCCTCTCGCAACGGCTGGGCCGGGCGCTGGCAGGCCCGCATGCAGGCGCAGGCCCTACCCACCCCGGTCGCGGTAGCCAGCTTGCCAACCCCCTCCGGGCTGGCGGTGGAGCCGCTGCCCAACCTGTCCGACCTGCAACTGGCGCCCCACGGCAAGACGCTGCAGGCCGGTGGACAGGCGCAGGCGCAGCGCACGCTCGATGAGTTCCTGTCCAGCCGAGGCCACGACTACCGGCGCGCTCTGTCCAGCCCGCTGACCGCGCAGGAGGGCTGCAGCCGCCTGAGCCCACACCTGGCCTTCGGCACGTTGTCCATGCGCCAGGTGCACCAGGCCACGGCAAAGCGCATCCAGTCCCTGCAGGCTTCGGTCCATCAGGAAGAGCGGGCCTTCGCGCACGCGCTGCGCGGCTTCGCGGGGCGGCTGCGCTGGCACTGCCACTTCATGCAGAAGCTGGAGGACGAGCCGGCGATCGAGTTCCGCAACTTCGCCCGCTCGGCCGATGGGCTGCGCCCGGGGGAAGTCGGCGTGCCCATGACGGCACAGGACGAAGAGCGCCTGGCGGCGTGGTGCGAGGGCCGCACGGGGTTTCCGATGGTGGACGCCTGCATGCGCAGCCTGCGCGCCACAGGCTGGCTGAACTTCCGCATGCGGGCCATGCTGGTGAGCTTTGCGGCCTACCACCTGTGGCTGCACTGGCGCACGCCGGGGCTGTTCCTGGCACGCCAGTTTCTGGACTTCGAGCCCGGCATCCACTGGAGCCAGATGCAAATGCAGTCCGGCACCACGGGCATCAACACCCTGCGCATCTATTCACCAAGCAAGCAGGCGCTGGACCACGATCCGCAAGGCGAGTTCATCCGGCGCTGGGTGCCGGAGTGGGGCACGCCGGCCTATCCCGCGCCCATCGTGGACGAGCAGGCGGCCGCGCGCGCCGCCAAGGAGCGGATGTACGGCCTGCGAGGTCTGCCGGCTACCCGCGCCGAGGCTGACCAGATCCAGCAGCGGCATGGCTCCCGCCTGAGCGGCCTGCCACCTTCTGGCCGGCACGCGTCACGGCCCGCCCCGCCCACGCCGAACCTGCAGCGAGACCTCTTCGAATGAGCGACTTCAAAGGCAACAAGGCCCACCTGCCGAGCAAGCCCTGCGTCACCTGCGGCCGGCCCATGAGCTGGCGCAAAGCCTGGGCGAAGAACTGGGAACAGGTGCGCCACTGCTCGGACGCCTGCCGCAAAGGGCGCAGCAGCGCCCCTGCAGCGAAGGCTTCGCCATGACCGCGGTCCGCCACCTGGTCGTGATCCTGGGCGACCAGCTCAACCGTGACGCCAGCGCCTGGGACGGCTTCAACCCGACGCTGGACCGCGCCTGGATGTGCGAGGCCCGTGAGGAGGCCACGCACGTGCCCTCCAGCCGGCAGCGCACCACGCTGTTCCTGTCGGCCATGCGGCACTTTGCGCAGGACCTGCAGCGCGAGGACGTGCCGCTGGCCTACCTGGCGCAGCATCCCGGCGGCCTGGGCGACGCGCTGGCCGCCACGCTGCGGGCGCAGCCGGTGCAGCGCGTGGTGCTGACGGAGCCAGGGGAGTGGCGTGTACGACAGGCGCTGACCCAAGCCGCACAGGAGGCGGGCGTACCCATCGAGTTCCGCGAGGACCGGCACTTCCTGTGCACACGCGCCATGTTCGAAGCGCACGCCAAAGGCC
>JBIKMY010000120.1:0-6558 GCA_044358945.1 Rubrivivax sp. | reverse complement strand
CCCGAGGGGGGTGGATGCGTCGTCATGTCGCCTCCTGTCCGGCGCCACCCGACGGCGCTGTGACGGCCTCGGGCGCAGCCCCCAGCGCGTCACGCAGCGGCCCCAGCAGGGTGCGGGCCCAGTGGCCGAACTCGCCGGCAGACCACAGTGCCGCAAAGTCCGGGAAGGCGCGTGCAGCGCAGGGGTTGGACTCGCGCTCGCTGAAGATCTTGTGCGCGGGGTCGTGGTGTTCGTAGGCTTTGCAAGCCGCGACCTGCGCCTTGGCATCGCCGTTGCCGGGCTTCATCTTGCTCACCCACCAGGCGTCGCTGCAGCGCTGCACGAAGGGCAACGGTCGCGTCATGCCCTCCCGCCAGGCCTGCAGCAGATCGCTCCAGGCCTGCTGGGCCTGCGCCGCTGTCAGCGGCGCGAAGGTGGCCGTGCCGGCCTTGCTCACCACCACGGTGGTCAGGGGCTCGCCGGCGTGGTCTCCCCCCAGATTCCCTGCCAGATGTCCTGCCAGACGTCCTGTCAGGTGCCCTGCCACATGCACCACCCAGGCCGCGGCCAGCTTGTCGGTGCGGTAATGCTTCTTCTTGACGACGCTGCTGCTCTCCAGCAGCAGGCGGCAGCACCGGCCCTCGGCATTGCGGCGCAGCCCGGTGATCTGGTCGCTCACCTGGACCTGGGCGTCAGACCACATGAAGGGCTCGTCAGGGGCTTCGTGCGGCCAGGCCTGGAGCAGACCTTGCCACTCGGCGAAGAGCTCGGCCATCGGCTCGGCCAGCGCCTGCCGGGCGTGCTGGCCGAAGGCGCCCACGGGCAGGGCGCCGCTGCGCTCCAGGCGGTCCAGGCCCTGCTGCAGGGCTCGTTCCACCGAGGTACCGGACTGCACGGCCGCCAGTTGGGCGCGGATGAGCGTATCTCGCAGTTGCCAGTTCTCCAGGGCGTCGAGCTCGAAGGGTTCGTGGTCTTGCATTTCGTCGTCTGCTTTGCGCAGGCGGATGTCCAGCCGCTGCTCGAAGAACTGGCCGATGGGGTCCTTGAAGAAGGCGCCCAGTTCGTGCAGGGTCAAGGGCGTGTCCCGCAGCAGGGGCGGCAGGGCGACAGGCGCAGAGGCCGGCGCCTGTGCCTGTGCGTGTGGCCCTGCGGCCCGGGCCCGGAGGGCGTCGCGCCACTCCTGGGCATGGCTGAAGAGCTCCGGCGGGCCGCCGGCGGCAAAGTAGGCCGGGCTGAAGGGTTGCAGGGGATGCGCCAGCGTCAGCGCGCCAAGCAGCGCCGCGCCGGCCTGCGCGGGGGGGCGGGCGTCGCCGGGCAGGCGCCAGACGGCCCCGATGTGGTCGCGCAACTGCCCGACCAGCACCGAGGGCGGACGCTCCTCGTTGTCGTGGATGCTGCGGCCCACCCAGCTCAGGTGCAGGTGCTCGCGCGCCGACAGCAGCGCCTCCAGGAACAGGTAGCGGTCATCGTCGCGGCGCGAGCGGTCGCCCGGGCGCGCATCCAGGGCCATGAGGTCGAAGTCGGGCGCGACGCGGCTGCGCGGATAGTCGCCATCGTTCATGCCCAGCAGCGCCACGAAGCGGAAGGGGATGGCCCGCATGGGCATCAGCGTGGCGAAGGTGACGCCGCCGCCGAAGAAGGGGCTGCCCAGCCCGCCCTGGTCCATCTGCGCCAGCCAGTGCTCGCGCACCACTGAGAGCGGCAGGGGCTCGTCCAGGGCGGCCGCCTCGCAGGCCTGCAGCCAGGCCTGCAGCGCCGCCGTCAGGCGCTGCAGCAGCAGGGCCTCGGCCCCGCCTTCGGGCAGGAAGAAGTCCTGCAGCAGGGCGCGCAGGCACTCCACCCACTGGGCCGGCGGCGCTGGCGTGGCCAGTGCCCGCCAATGCTGCTCCAGCGCCCGCACCAGTTGCGCCAGCGGGCCCAGCAGCGCGGCCTCCAGTCCGCCCACTTCGTCCACCGGCTCCAGCCCCTGCCAGGGTGGGTTTGAGCCGTCGTCCGCAGGCGCCGACGCGCCCACGGCGTAGCCCAGCAGCAGGCGCTTGAGGCCTTGCATCCAGGTGTTGTGCTCCAGGCCGGGCGGCAGGCCCAGCGCGGCGCGGTGCTCGGCGTGCAGGCCCCAGCGGATGGCCGCCTGATCCAGCCAGCGCAGCAGTTGCGGCAGTTGCGCCTCGTCGATGCCGAAGCGGCGGCGCAGCGCGGGCACCTGCAGCAGGTCCTGCACTTCGCTGGCGCCCAGGCGCGCGCCCGGCAGGCCCAGCAGCCGCTCCAGCGCACCGGTGATCGGCTCTTGCCGGCGGACGCCCCGGTCCACCACGGTGAAGGGAATGCGGCGCAGCCGCTGCCCTGGGTCTTGCGGGTCGCCCATGCCGGCCTGGCCGAACACGGCCTGCACCAGTGGCGCGTAGGCCTGGATGTCCGGCACCATCACCAGCACGTCGCGCGGGCGCAGCGTCGGGTCGGCGGCAAAGGCCGACAGCAGCCGGTCATGCAGCACCTCCACCTCGCGCAAGGGCCCGTGCGTGACGTGAAAGCGGATGGAGTGGTCGGTCTGCAGGTTCAGCACACGCTGGCGTTGCTGGGTCTCGGCCAGCGGCCGCAGGTCCAGCACGTCGTCCTGCAGTTGCTGCAGCACGCAGGCGCGCCCCGGGCCGGTGTTCTCGTCGAAGCAGTCCACTCGCTGGCCGATGGCGGCAAAGCGGCCGGCATAGGTCTGCAGATCGTCGTGGGCATCGAGCAGGCGGATGAAGTCGCGCCCCTGGCGCCCCCAGGCGGACAGCAGGGGATGGGCGTGCAGGTGCAGCGCGTCCTCGGCCACCGGTCCTTCGGAGCCCGCACGCCGGCGCTGCCTGTGGAGGGCGGCACGCAGCAGGTCGCGGTCGGGCAAGGTGTGCGACCAGTCGTGCCGACACGGGTTGTGCACACACATCAGCACCTGGCACCAGCGGCCCAACGCGGCCAGGGCTTCCAGCGTCTGCTGCGGCAGGGCCGACAGCCCAAAGACGATCACGCGGCGCGGCAGGCGCGCCGGCCGCGGGCCCTGCCAGGCCTGGGCCGCAGCCATGAAACGCTGGTGCACCTCGGCCCGACTGCCGGCCGCCGCGCCGGCGCCCACGTCCTGCCGCAGGGCCCGCCACAGGCGCGGCTGCCAGGCCTGCTCGGCAGGCAGGGGCTGCCAGCCGCGACGCCCCTGGGTGATCTGGTCGTCACCCTGGGCCCAGCGCTGCAGCCAGTCGGCACGGTAGACCTGGTACTGGTCCAGCAGATCGGCCAGGCGCTCGGACAACTGATGGCGCTTGCGCAGGTCGTCGTCCTGCGCCAGAAAGCCCTGCAGCGGGGCGAAGGCCGGGTCCTGCAGCAGAGCGGGCAGCAGGCGCATCAGGCGCCAGGTCAGCGGCTCGGCGTCCAGCGCGGAACTGCGGGGAACGGCATCGGCGCCCAGCACGGCGCGGTAGGCCTGCCAGACAAAGCGCATGGGCAGCTGCACCTGCAGCGCCGCGGCGATGCCATGCCCGCCCTGGGCCGGGTCTTGCGCCAGCGCCAGGCGCAGCCACTGGGCCACGCCGTTGCTTTGCACGAGGATGCACTCGTCCTCCAGCGGCGCCAGGGGGTGGCGGCCCATCCAGTCGCGCACCAGGTCGCGCAGCGTCTCGGCATGGTTGCCGTGCACCACCATGAAGCCGGGCGAGAGGGGATCGGGGAGCGCCATGGATGCATCTTGGCACGCCCTGGGCTCACCCGATGAGCCAGGGCCGCCGCCGGGTTTCGGGCCCGGGCCTCAGCCGTTCGCCTGGACCCTGGCGCCGGGCGGGATGGTCGGCGGCGCCGCGTTCAGGGTCTCGATGGCAAAGCCGGCGGCGGCCTTGTAGCGGGCCATGAAGCTCTCGCGCTCTGCCGCCGGGATCACGTCGTCGATGTGGTCGAACACCCCGCCGCAGCGCTCGTCCACCAGGCCCAGCAGGCCGAAGGGGCCGGCGCCGCGGTTGCGCAGCACCAGGGCAGAAATGTCGGCGCACAGGCGCTGGTCGTAGGCCGCAAGGGCCTGCGCAGTGACGCCATGCGCCAGCATCTGCGCGCCCAGCACGCGGGCGTCCACGATGGCCTGGCTGGCGCCGTTGGAGCCCACGGGGTACATCACGTGCGCGGCGTCACCCATCAGCGCCACGCGGCCGTCCACCCAGGTGGTCACCGGGTCGCGGTCGATCATGGGGTACTCGAAGATCTCCTGCGCGCCGCGCAGCATCGCGGGCACGTCCAGCCAGCCGTAGGTCCAGTCGGCAAAGTGGTGGGCAAAGTCTTCCAGCGCCACGCGGCGGTTCCAGTCGCCGTGGGTCCAGCCCTGGGAGTTGTCGACCGTGATCTCGGCAATCCAGTTGATGGTGGCCAGGCCGGTGTGCGGGTCGGCCGGCGTGATGGGGTACACCACCACCCGGTGACGCAGCGAGCCCAGGCCCACGAAGGAGGCCCCGGTGCGGACGGGCACGCCGGGCGTGGTGCCGCGCCACATGATGGCCCCGCCCCATTGGATGGGGGGCTGGGATGGATGCATCTGGGCGCGGATGGCCGAATGCAGGCCGTCGGCGCCCACGAGCAGGCAGCCCCGCTGTTCGAGCCGCTCTCCGTCGCGTGTCTCGATGAGGGCGGTGACACCGTGCTCGTCCTGGCGGTAGCCCGTCACGCGCTGGCCCAGCTGAACGGCATCAGGCCCCAGCCGCTCGAGCACCGTGCGGTACAACAGCATCTGCAACTGGCCGCGGTGCACCGAGTATTGCGGCCAGCGGTAGCCGGCCCGCAGGCCGCGCGGCTCGCTGTAGACATCGTTGCCGTTGCGTCCCACCAAGGCCCACTCGCGCGCCTGCAGGCCGATGGTGTCCAGCACGTGCTCGTCCAGGCCCAGGTCGTACAGCTCGCGCACGGCGTTGGGCTGCAGGTTGATGCCCACGCCCAGCGGCTTCAGGCTGGACACGCCTTCCAGCACCCGGCACGGCACGCCGATCTGGTGCAGCGTGAGCGCCAGAGCCATGCCGCCAATGCCGCCACCGGCGATGAGAACGGGGTCGGAGTTTTGTAGGTTTACCATGAGGGTGGATTGTCTGTGACGGTCTTTTCAAGAGGCGGCATGCGTGTGTATGTCCTTGGCGCGCGTGGCCCGGGTAATGACTGAACGGTGCCAACTGCCGTCAGCGTGCGCTCTTGGGCCAACCACAGACAATCTTGAGTAATTCAGTGCCATCGCCCACCATCGAAGTGCCTGCCCATGCTTCCACATCAAGCCATCGTTGAGGCCGCGCGGCGCGCAGCGCAGGCTGCCAGCAAGCCTGCCGAAGTGGTGTTGTTCGGGTCCTACGCAAGGGGTGACGCGGATCAGGCCTCCGATCTTGACCTGATGGTCATTGAGGATGAAGTGCACGACAAGACAGGCGAGTACCTCAAGATTCACCGGGCTGTTGGAAACGTCGGTGTCGGTGTGGACATCGTCGTCATCTCGCGTGCAGAGTTTGACCGTCGGCGCCACGTTCCAGGAACGGTTCCGTACTGGGCTGCCAAGGAAGGGCTGCTGATCCATGACGCCCGCCGCTGAGGAAGCGCATCGGCTCTTGCGCTTGGCGGCACGGGACCGCAGCACTTTTGTGCTCTTGGCGCGGCTGCCCGACGCGCCGCTGTCTGCGGTGGGTTTTCATGCACAGCAGGCCATCGAGAAAGCCTTGAAGGCCGTTTCAACCCTGCACGGCGTCGAGACCCGGCGAACACATGACTTGGTCGCGCTTGCACAGGCTTTGGGGGACACCGGTTGCCCCATACCCTGCCCGCTCGAATCTTTGCGGCTGTTGAACCCGTTTGCGGTGGAGGTTCGCTATGACGACGAGTTCGAACCGTCCGTTTCGCGCGACGAGCTGACCAGCACGGTTGACCTTGTCATGGCGTGGGCGCAGAGCATCCAATCCACTGTCATTCCCGACGACGGTTCCGCGTGAGCGCTTGGCAAGTCTGAGCAGGGGTGCTCAAGGTTCTGCAGGCTGTGCCCCCAGCGCCTGCACCGCCTGGAAGTGCGTGAGGAATACCTGGCCGCGCAGGTGCTGCAGCAGCGCCGTGCCCTTCAGGCGGTCCATCACTGGGCCCTTCACCTCTGACAGGTGCAGCACCACGCCGGCGTCGCGCAGGCGCGCGTCGATGGCCTCCAGGCTCTCCAGCGCGCTGGCGTCGATGTCGTTGATGGCCGAGCACTGCAGCACCACATGCTTGAGCGCGGGGCGCTGGGCCACGGCCCCGTTCAGACGGTCTTCCAGTGCCCGAGCGTTGGCGAAATACAGGCTCTCGTCCACGCGCAGGCCCAGCACGGCCTCGTCGGTCTGCACGGCGTGGCGCTCCACGTTGCGGAAGTGCTCGGTGCCCGGCACCAGGCCCACCTCGGCGATGTGCGGGCGGCTGGTGCGGTAGACGAACATGGCCAGCGACAGGCCCACACCGGCCATCAGGCCGGCTTCCACGCCCGCGCCCAGCGTCACCAGCACGGTGGCGGCCGCCGCCGCGAAGTCCGCCTTGGAATACGACCAGGTGTGCTTGAACACCGACAAATCCACCAGC
>JBIKMY010000119.1:0-6577 GCA_044358945.1 Rubrivivax sp. | reverse complement strand
CCATGATGTGCAGCAAGTTGCTGAAGCATCAGCCCAATCCCTCGTGGTTCGACCGGGGCATGGAGAGGGTCCTGGTGGGCATGACGAATGGCTACGCCGACATGCTGCGCTGGGTGCTGGGCCAGCGCTGGATCGTGGTGCTGGTGATGCTGGCTTCCGGGGCGGGGAGCTGGTGGCTCTTTACGAACGCCAAGAGTGAGCTTTCGCCGATGGAGGACCGTGGCGTCATCATCACCAGCGTCACCGCCCCAGACGGTTCGACCCTGGAGTACACGGGACGCTACCTGCGTGCCATCGAACGCATCACCAGCGAGTACAAGGAGTTCGACCGTACCTTCATCGTGGCGGGCAACCCCACCGTGGCACAGGGCTCGGCCATCCTGCGGGCCGTCGATTGGGACCAGCGGGAAAAATCTACCCTGCAAATTGCCCGGGAATTGCAGGGCAAGGTGGGCGGCTTGCCGGGGGTAATGGCCTTCCCGATCACGCCCCCGAGTCTGGGTCAGGGCTTCCGTGAGCGACCGGTGAACTTTGTCGTGGTGACCAACGACAGCTACGAGAACTTGTCCCGCGTGGCCCAGGCCTTCCTGGCCGAGATGGCGAAGAACCCGGGCCTCGTGGCGCCAGACATCGACTTGCGCCTGAACAAACCGGAGATCTTCCTGGAGGTGGACCGCGAACGAGCGGCGGATGCGGGCGTGAGTGTGGACCAGGTGGCCCGGATGGTGGAGACCATGCTGGGCGGACGCGCCGTGACGCGGTACAAGCGCGACGCGGAGCAGTACGACGTACTGGTACAGATCGCGCCCAGTGGACGTGCCACGCCCGACGACATCGAGCGGTTGTTCGTACGCGGCCGAGGTGATGTGATGGTGCCGCTGTCATCGCTGGTCAAGCTCAAGGAGTCCGTGAGTCCGCGCGAGCTCAACCACTTCAACCAGAGGCGGTCGGTGACGATCACGGCCAACCTGTCTGCGGATTATTCGCTCGGCGAGGCGCTGGCCTTCATGGAGGCCACCGCGGGCAAGGTGCTCAAGCCCGGTTACACGACTGAACTGAACGGGGTCAGCCGCGAGTTCAAAGCCTCCAGTGGCGCACTCGCGGTAGTGTTCGTGCTGGCCCTGCTGTTCATCTTCCTCGTGCTGTCGGCCCAGTTCGAGAGCTTCGTGGACCCGTTCGTCATCCTGCTGTCGGTGCCTCTGTCGATGGTGGGGGCTTTGGGCGCCTTGCAGTGGGCGGGCGGCACGCTGAACGTGTATTCGCAGATCGGGCTGGTGACACTGGTGGGCCTGATCACCAAGCACGGCATCCTGATCGTGGAGTTCTCCAACCAGCTCCGGCAGGAGGGCAAAGCCCTGAAGGAAGCCACCATCGAGGCGTCCAGCCTGCGCCTGCGCCCGATTCTCATGACCACGGGGGCCATGGTGCTGGGTGCGCTACCGCTGGCCTGGGCCACGGGCGCAGGTGCCGAAAGCCGCCAGCAGATCGGTTGGGTGATCGTGGGGGGCATGTCCCTGGGCACCTTGCTGACGATCTTCGTGGTGCCTACGGTCTACACCCTTTTTGCCCGCCGCACGGTGCCTGGTGAAGTCCGGGCGCCCGATGAGCAACCCGATCCGGTTCCAACTGCGCACGAGGCGACGGGCGGGCCGGCCAAGCTGGCCCCCCAGCCTGGCGCTGACTGAAGCCTGTAACGACAGCCCTCGGTCCCAAGACCGGAGCCATCATCAGTGGTGAGTTGCGCTACGGCAGTACGCGTCGAATGGGTCTTGCCCTGGTGAAGGCGAGGGGGTGACGCGCTCAGCCGCCGATGTAGTGCATCTCGATGCGGCGCTGGCCACTTGAAGGCGCGGCCACTTCAGCGCTGCGCAACTCAGAGTAGCGGTCCTGCCGGTCTTGCCACAGGGCACCGATGGCCCCGGCAATCTCGTCGTCGGTGCGGCCCGGTACGTGCTCGCCCGCCCCCCGCAACAGGGCGCGCAGGTCATGGCCGTGGCTGGCAAACAGGCACAGGAACAGCTTGCCTTCGGTGGACAGGCGCGCGCGGTTGCATGTTCCGCAGAAGGCCTGGGTCACCGAGGAAATCACACCGACTTCGCCCATGCCGTCCCGGTAACGCCAGCGCTGGGCCGTTTCGCCCCGGCTGCTGGCAGGCAGCGGCTCCAGCGGGAAGGCGGCCGAAATCCGCTCGATTACGTCGGCAGACGGCAGCACCTCGTCCATGCGCCAGCCGTTGGTGGCGCCCACGTCCATGTATTCGATGAAGCGCAGGATCACCTGCTTGCCGTGGGTGTCCCGAAAGTAGCGGGCCATGGGCACGATTTCCTGGTCGTTGGTGCCCCGCTTGACCACCATGTTCACCTTGAGCGGCGTCAACCCCGCTGCCAGTGCTGCGTCGATGCCGCGCAGCACATCGGCCACCGGAAAGTCCACGTCGTTCATGCGACGGAACACCGTGTCGTCCAGCGCGTCCAGGCTCACCGTCACGCGCTTCAGCCCGGCCTCGGCCAGAGCCTGGGCCTTGCGCTCCAGCAGCGAGCCATTGGTCGTGAGCGTCAGATCCAGCGGTTCGCCCTCGGGTGTGCGCAGCGCCGCCAGCTTGGCCACCAGCACCTCCAGATGCTTTCTCAGCAACGGCTCTCCGCCCGTCAACCGCAGCTTGCGCACGCCATGGCGTATGAAAGCCCGCGAGAGCCGCTCGATCTCCTCGAACGTCAGCAGCGAAGGCTGCGGCAGGAAACGGTAGTCCCGGTCGAACACCTCCTTGGGCATGCAGTAGCTGCAGCGGAAGTTGCAGCGGTCGGTGACCGAGATGCGCAAGTCGTGCAATGGGCGGCCCAGGCGGTCTGAAAGCAGCCCCGAGGGCTCGGGGAACTGTGCAGGCACCTTCGGGATGGCCGCCGCGTAGCGAAGATCGGCCAGAGGAATGACGTTGTCGCCCATGGCGCCATTGTGCCGCGCGAGGTGCTGCCTGCAGGCCTGCGGGGCATGGCGCCCCGGGTGACGATTCCTTTAACCCTTACCGGGGCGGCGTACTGGTTCGCTCAGCCCGCCCGGCAGGCCCAGGCCCAGTGCCCGGGGCCACGGCCTCGGCGCGTCGTGCCCCAGTGAAGCGCCGGTCCCAATAGGCCTGTCGCATGTCCTCGATCCTGACTTCTGAGCCGGTTCTGGGCGCGTGGATGAACTTGCCTTCACCGATGTAGATGCCTACGTGGGAGAAAGTGCGCCTGAGCGTGTTGAAGAAAACCAAGTCGCCGGGGCGCAACTCTTCGCGGCCGATGCGCGTCAGGCTGGACGCGTGGGCCTGATCGTCCACCCGGCGCGGCAGCACCAGTCCCAGGCTCATCTCAAAGATGTGGCGCGTGAACCCGCTGCAATCGAAGCCGTCGTCAGCCGAGTTTCCACCCCGTTTGTAGGGCACGCCCAGGAAGTTCATGGCCGACAGCACGAGTTCGGAGGCCACATCCCTGACCTGGCGCACGAGGGTGCTGCCTTCCTCGGCCGACTCTTTGGTCACGAACCCCCTGTCTTGCAGCAACTGCAGCACGGGATCGGCCGCTGGCCGATCCTGCGGTGCCGCCTGAGCCGCAGACACCGCACACACGGCCGCTGCCAGCCACACGGCAGCCCGTGCTTTCAGGCCAGAGGAGGGATGAGGTGTGCTTCGCATCAAGGGCGGCAGAATAGGCAGGGGCTCAGGCGCTGTCAACGCCGTGAACGCCGCCAATCGCAGGGCGGTGTGATGGGCAATATCAAATCGCAGGAGATTCGAATGTTCAAAGCATTGTGGCTTGAGAAGGACGAGGCGGGCTTTCGCGCGAGCATCGCCGAACTGGAGGAGAGCCGGCTGCCCGTGGTTCCCGAGGGGGGCGTCCTGGTGCGGCCGCATTACTCCACCCTGAACTACAAGGACGGCCTGGCGCTGACGAACCGCTCGCCTGTGGTGCGCGTGTGGCCGATGGTGCCCGGCATCGACGGCGCGGGCGAGGTGCTGCAAAGCGATCATCCCGACTGGAAGGCTGGCGATACCTTCATCCTGAACGGGTTCGGTGTGGGGGAAACGCACTGGGGCTGCCTGGCGCAGCGGGCCCGGCTCAAGGGCGAGTGGCTGGTGCCCCTGCCCGCAGGTCTGAGCCCCCGTCGCGCCATGGCCATCGGCACGGCCGGCTACACGGCCATGTTGTGTGTGATGGCCTTGGAGCGTCATGGGCTGAAGCCCGGCGACGGCGAGGTCCTGGTCACTGGCGCCACCGGCGGGGTGGGCTCGGTGGCGCTGCTGCTGTTGTCCCGGCTGGGCTACCGTGTGGTGGCCGTCACGGGCAAGGCCGCGCAGGCGGACTACCTCACACGCTTGGGTGCATATGCGGTGATGGACCGCAGCGAACTGGCCGCGCCGGGCAAGCCACTGCAGAAGGAGCGCTGGGCCGGTGTAGTCGACGCCGTGGGCAGCCATACCCTGGCCAATGCCTGCGCGCAGGTGCGCTACGGCGGGGCGGTGGCCGCCTGTGGCCTGGCGCAAGGCCATGACCTGCCTGTCACCGTCATGCCGTTCATCCTGCGTGGCGTCAGCCTGCTGGGCGTGGACAGCGTGATGGCGCCGCAGGCCCTGAGACGCCAGGCCTGGGCCCGGCTGGCGCGAGACCTGGACTTGGCCGCACTGGACGGCCTGACGACCGAGATAGGCCTGTCCGACGCCTTGGACGGCGCGCGTCGCCTGATGGCGGGTGAGGTGGTCGGGCGCCTGGTGGTTCGCATTCCCGATTGACAGCGCCCGGTTGAACGTCAGGGCATAGCAAGTCCGGCGTCGACAATTCCGCTCCAGACTGGTCCTTCAGGCCACAAAGGAGACGCGCATGGGATTCGAGGACTTTCACCGCCGTTCGCTGCAGGATCGCGACGGGTTCTGGGCCGAGCAGGCGGCCTTGATCGACTGGAAAGCCCCGTTCACCGAGGTCTGCGATTACCGCAAGCCGCCGTTCGCCCGCTGGTTCGTGGGTGGCACCACCAATCTGTGCCACAACGCGGTGGACCGTCATGCGGCCACGCACCCGGATCGGCAGGCGCTGATCTGGGTGTCGACCGAAGTTGACAAGGAGATCGTCTACACCTTTGCCCAGTTGCAGGCGGAGGTGGAGCGCATGGCGGCCATCCTGCTGTCGCTGGGGGTGAAGAAGGGCGATCGGGTGCTGGTCTACATGCCCATGATTCCCGAGGCGGCCTTTGCCATGCTGGCCTGCGCCCGGATCGGTGCGTTGCACTCCGTGGTCTTCGGCGGGTTCGCGAGCGTCAGCCTGGCCAGCCGCATCGATGACTCCCAGCCCACGGTGGTGGTCAGCGCCGACGCCGGCAGCCGCAGCGGCAAGGTGGTGCCTTACAAGGGGCTGCTGGACGAGGCCATCCGCCTGTCCACTCACAAGCCCGCGCACGTGCTGATGGTCAACCGCGGTTTGAGCGACATGCCCATGCAGGCTGGCCGGGACGTGGACTACGCCACCCTGCGCGAGGCCCACCTGAACGCCCGCGTGCCCTGCGAGTGGCTGGAGTCCACCCACCCGAGCTACACCCTCTACACCAGCGGCACCACCGGCAAGCCCAAGGGCGTGCAGCGCGACACGGGCGGTTATGCCGTGGCCCTGGCCGCCAGCATGAAGCACATCTTCCTGGGCCAGCCGGGACAGACCTACTTTTCCACCAGCGACATCGGCTGGGTGGTGGGCCACAGCTACATCATCTACGGCCCGCTGATCGCCGGCATGGCCACCCTCATGTACGAGGGACTGCCCACGCGCCCTGACGCGGCCGTGTGGTGGAGCCTGGTCGAGAAGTACCGCGTGACCTCGATGTTCAGCGCACCCACCGCCGTGCGGGTGCTGAAGAAGCAGGATCCGGAGGCACTGCGCCGGCACGACCTGAGCTCGCTGCGCGCCTTGTTCCTGGCGGGCGAGCCGCTGGACGAGCCGACGGCCAAGTGGATCGCAGAGGCCCTGGGCAAGCCCATCATCGACAACTACTGGCAGACCGAGACCGGCTGGCCCATCCTGTCGCTTTGCAACGGGGTCGAACCCGCGCAGAGCAAGTTCGGCTCGCCGGGCAAGGCGGTGTATGGCTACGACGTCAAGCTGGTGGACGAGAACACCGGGCAAGACCTCGAAGGGCCGGATCAGAAGGGCGTGGTGGTCATCGAAGGGCCCTTGCCCCCGGGCTGCATGCAGACCGTGTGGCGCGACGACGAGCGTTTCGTCAAGACTTACTGGTCCAGCACCCCCGGCCGGCAGGTCTACAGCACCTTCGACTGGGGCATCCGCGACAAGGATGGCTACATATTCATCCTGGGCCGCACGGACGACGTGATCAACGTGGCCGGGCACCGCCTGGGCACGCGCGAGATCGAGGAGAGCATTTCCAGCCACCCGAACGTGGCCGAAGTGGCCGTGGTGGGCGTGGCCGACCAGCTCAAGGGCCAGGTGGCCATGGCCTTTGCCATCCTCAAGGACGCGAGCCGCGCCGCGGACGAGGCCTCGGCCCTCAAGCTGGAAGGCGAGATCATGAAGGTGGTTGACTCGCAGCTGGGAGCCGT
>JBIKMY010000118.1:0-6592 GCA_044358945.1 Rubrivivax sp. | reverse complement strand
GCATCAACGAACTGCTGCGCTCCTGAGCCGCTGCGGGCTGCGGCGTCGCCCCCGGTTATGTCCGGCAACATGGAGAAGGTGCTGCGCCTGATGGTGCAGCGTCAGGCCTCGGACGTCTACCTGTCCTGCGGGGCGCCCGTTCAGTTCAAGATCCATGGCACCACGGTGCCGATGTCCGAGCAGTTGCTCAGCGCCGCCCAGGTACGGTCCCTGTTGTCCGAGGTGGTGACCGCGGAACACCTGGGGGAACTGGAGGCGTCGGGCGAACTCAACATCGGCGTTCAGGTGGCCGGCGTGGGCCTGTTCAGGCTGTCCGCCTTTCGCCAGAGCGGCACGATCGCTGCCGTCCTGCGCTGCATCCCGGCGGACATCCCAACGCTTTCTTCCCTGGGGCTGCCAACCACGCTGGAGAGCCTGATCCTGGAGCGCAGAGGGCTGGTGCTCATGGTGGGCGCCAGCGGCACCGGCAAGAGCACCACGCTGGCGGCGATGCTGGAGCACCGCAACCTCACCCTCAGCGGCCACATCCTCACCATCGAAGACCCGGTGGAGTTCCGCTTCGCCCACAAGAAATCGGTGGTCAACCAGCGCGAAGTGGGGCGCGACACCGCGTCGCTGCACGTGGCGCTGAAGAACGCGCTTCGCCAGGCCCCGGATGTGGTGCTTGTCGGAGAGATCCGCGACCGCGAGACGATGTCCGCGGCACTGTCCTATGCGCTGTCCGGCCACCTCGTGGTGGCCACCCTGCATGCCAACAACAGCTACCACACCCTGGGCCGCATCCTCAGCCTGTACCCCGCGGACGCGCGCAGCGCCTTGCTGGCCGACATGGCCGCAGGGCTCAAGGCCGTGATCGCCCAGCGGCTACTTCGGTCTACGAGCGGCGGGCGTATCCCGGCCGTGGAAATGATGATGAACACGAAGTTCATTGGCGAGCTGATCGAGCGCGGCGACTTCAACGGCGTGAAGGACGCCATGGAGAAGTCCATGACCGCAGGCTCGCAGACCTTCGAGCAGGACCTGGCACGTCTGGTCAGGCAGGGGCTGGTCAGCAGGCAGGAGGCGCTTGCGAATGCGGACTCGCCCAGCAACCTGATGTGGCGCCTGCAACAAGAAGGCGCGGGCGGCGCAGCCGCCGGGCCGGCGCCACAAGCGCCGCCAACCCTGAACGCGCCGGAACAGGCGCATGCGCGTCCTGCGGTGCTTTCGGCTGAGCCGACGGCCAGCGGCATCCAGCCCCCCCGGTTTCCCGAACTGAGCGGTGGATGAGAACCTCTGAACGGGTCGAATACCGACCGCTTCTCGCCCCATGAAACTCATTGACCTGATCGAGCGCAGCAGCGCCCGCCTGGAGGAGGCGGGCGTTTCGTTTGGGCACGGCACCACCAACGCCTTCGATGAGGCGGCCTGGCTGGTGCTGTGGCGTCTGGGTCTGCCGCTGGACGGTCTGGACCGCGTGGCCGAACAAGCGCTGGACGCAGCCCAGACCGCGTCCGTGGAGGCGCTGGTGACGCAGCGCATCTCGACGCGCCAACCCGCGGCCTACCTCACAGGCGAAGCCTGGCTGCAAGGCGTCCCCTTTCATGTGGACCCACGCACCATCGTGCCGCGCTCGCTGATCGCCGAGGTGCTGTGCGAGGGGGCGCTCGACGCCTGGCTCAGCCCGCAGGAAGACCGTCCTGTGCGCGTGCTGGACCTGTGCACCGGCAACGGCAGCCTCGCCGTGCTGGCGGCCCTGTGCTGGCCCCAGGCCCAGGTGGACGGCACCGACTTGAGCGCTGAGGCCCTGGCCGTGG
The DNA here is from genome assembly GCA_044358945.1 of Rubrivivax sp. Lineage (GTDB taxonomy): Bacteria > Pseudomonadota > Gammaproteobacteria > Burkholderiales > Burkholderiaceae_C > Rubrivivax. Next base: position 4,796 of record JBIKMY010000118.1, on the reverse strand, counting down.
CGCATCGCAACGTGCTGCGACATGAACTGCAGGAGCGGGTGAGCCTGCGAGTGGGCAATGGCCTGGCGGCGGCCCAGGGCTTGTATGACCTGATCCTGTGCAACCCGCCCTACGTCAACCGCAGCTCCATGCAGGCCCTGCCGCCGGAGTACCGGGCAGAGCCCGCGCTGGCGCTGGACGGCGGCACCGACGGCATGGATTTCATCCGCCCGCTGCTTGCACAGGTGGCGCAGCACCTGGGCCCGGGCGCCGCCCTGGTGCTGGAGATCGGCCACGAACGCGCGCACTTCGAGGCCGCCTTCCCCGCGCTGTCGCCCATTTGGCTGTCCACCAGTGCGGGCGACGACCAGGTGCTGCTGCTCACGCGCGAGGACCTGCAGCCATGATCACCGTACGAGACGTCACCCTGCGCCGCGGCGCCAAGCTGGTGCTGCAAGGCACGACCTTCACGCTCAACCCGGGCGAAAAAGCCAGCCTGGTAGGCCGCAACGGCGCGGGCAAGTCCAGCCTGTTCTCCCTGCTCACCGGCCGGCTGCACGCCGATGCGGGCGACGTGGAGATCCCGCCGCGCTGGCAGGTGGGTGAAGTGGCGCAGCACATGCCCGAAACCGACGATGGCGCCACCGACTTCGTGCTGGAGGGCGACCTGCCGCTGCAGCGTGCCCAGGCCGCACTGCGCGCCGCGGAGGCCGCCGACGACGGCAACGCCATGGCCGAGGCACACGCCGCGCTGGACGAGGCTGGCGCCTTCGACGCCCGGGCCCGTGCGCAGGCTCTGCTGCTGGGCCTGGGCTTTCGCACCACGCAGCTGGACGCCCCGGTCAACAGCTTTTCCGGCGGCTGGCGCATGCGCCTGCAACTGGCCCGCGCGCTCATGTGCCCGGCCGACCTGCTGCTGCTGGACGAACCCACCAACCACCTGGACCTGGACGCCCTGGTGTGGCTGGAAGCCTGGCTGCAGCGCTACGCCGGCACCCTGGTGGTCATCAGCCACGACCGCGAGTTCCTGGACGCGGTGACGCGCGTCACCCTGCACCTGGATGAGTGCAAGGTGACACGCTACGGCGGCAACTACACCGCGTTCGAGGCCATGCGGGCCGAACGCATGAACCAGGCTCAGTCTGCCTTCGACAAGCAGCAGGAGCGCATCGCCCACTTGCAGCGCTTCATCGACCGCTTCAAGGCCAAGGCCACCAAGGCCAAGCAGGCCCAGAGCCGCGTCAAGGCCCTGGCACGCATGGAAAAGCTCGCCCCGGTGCTGACGGCCAGCGACTTCGCCTTCGAGTTTCGCGAGCCCGTGAGCCTGCCCAATCCGATGCTGGCCTTGCGGGACGTGTCGTGCGGATACCAAGTTCCCCAACCCGTGGAGATCGTCCGCCACGTCACCCGCACCGTCATGGCCGGACAGCGCATCGGCATCCTGGGCGCCAATGGCCAGGGCAAGTCCACGCTGGTCAAGACCATCGCGCGCGCCTTGCCGGCCTTGGGTGGCACGGTGACGGAAGGCAAGGGTCTGGCGGTGGGCTACTTTGCGCAGCAGGAGATGGACCTGCTGCACGCCGACGACACGCCGCTGCAGTTGATGACCCGCCTGGCCCGCGAGGCCGCGCCCCCGGGCACCGACACGCGCGAGCAGGCGCTGCGCAACTACCTGGGGCAGTTCCGCTTCGAGGGCGACATGGTGCAGCAGGCCGTGGGCACGCTGTCGGGCGGCGAACGGGCACGTCTGGTGCTGGCCACCATCGTCTGGCAGCGCCCGAACCTGCTGCTGCTGGACGAACCCACCAACCACCTGGACCTGAACACGCGCGAGGCCTTGTCCATCGCGCTCAATGAATTTGAGGGCACGGTGCTGCTGGTCAGCCACGACCGCGCCCTGCTGCGCGAGGTGTGCGACGAGTTCTGGCTGGTCACGCGCGGCGGCGTCGAGCCCTTCGATGGCGACCTGGACGACTACCAGCGCTGGCTGCTGGAGGTGAGCCGGGCGGTGGCACGGGGCCAGGACATCCCCAAGCCCGGCGACCTGAGCGCCGCGTCGACGTCCGCGCCCGCGCCCGCGCCCGCCAGCGCGTCAACACCCAAGGATGGCACGCCGTCCAAGGCACCCGCTGCAGCGCCCTCGAAAACCAGCCCCAGCCCCTCCAGTGGCGGCGGCGCTGACGAGCGCAAGGCCCGCGCGCAGGCGCGCCAGCGCCTGTCCGATGCCACCCGTCCCATGCGCAACGAGATCGCCCAGATCGACAAGCGCCTGGAGAAACTGGGCCAGGAGCGCACGGCTGCCGAGACGGCCCTGTCCAGCGGCAGCGCGCAACCCGCCGACATGGCTGATCTGGGCCGCAGCCTGAATCACATCGCGGCCGAGACCGCCATGCTCGAAGAGCGCTGGCTGGAGTTGCAGGAGCAGATCGAGACGCTTCAGGCGCAGGCTCAGTGAGCGCCACGCGGCTGCAGCAGACGCAGCAGCAGTTCCACCCGTGCCTGGGCCGGCGTCAGCCCGCCCCCTGAGGGCAGCACCTCCGAGCCGCCCGCCACGATGCCGCCAGCCGCGCAACGTGTGGCGCGCAGCACTGGAACCCCGCGTTCCATGGCACCCGTCAGCGCCGGTTCAAGGTCTTCATGAACCGTACCGTTGCCGGTACAGGCCACCACCAGACCCTGCACACCAGCGGCCACCAGGGCCTGCACGGCGCGCGGACCGGCACCCGCATGGCTGGAAACGATCTCCACCCAGGGCCAGGCGGCTTCTGCTGGCAACGGCAGCAACGGCATCACCTCGGCCTGTGCACCGGCGTCCTCCCGGGGTGCTGGCCACGCGCGAAACCGCCGCAACCGCCCTTCGACCACCTGCCCCAGCGGCCCGGCGTCCCCCGCGTCGAAGGCCTCCAGCCGGTAGCTGTGCACCTTGCGCACCTCGGCGCCCACCCACACCCGACCCGCCATCACCACGAGCACACCGCCCGCGCCGGGCTCGGCCGCCACGGTCACGGCGTCCAGCAGATTCTGCGGGCCATCGGCCTGCAGCGAGGTGGCCGGCCGCATCGCGGCGGTCAGCACCACGGGCTTGACCTGCAAGGCCGGCGGGAGACAGCGGTGCAGCAGCCAGGCGGTCTCTTCCAGGGTGTCGGTGCCGTGCGTAATCACCACCCCGCGCACCTCAGGCCGCGCCAGGTGCGCCTGCAAGCGGGCCAACAGCGCCCCCCACACCGCAGGCCCCATGTCCTTGCTGTCCAGCTGCGCCACCTGCTCGGCCTCCAGCGGCCAGGCGGCCAGCGCGGGGACGGCCGCCACCAGGGCCTGCACGCCTCGCTGCGCTGAGGCATAGCCGACGTTGTCGGTGGCACTGGCAGCCGCCCCGGCAATGGTGCCGCCCGTGCCCAGCAGCACGATGCGCTGGCTGCGCGCATCGGGGGCGCGCCGCACCTGCTCGGGTTCAGCGGCCTGCAACGGTGCGCTTTTGTGAATGCTTTCGCTTGCCATGGGCGTCTGGTCTGGATGAAAATACAGTGACTGGATGAATCACCAGGAGAACCCGATGATCGATGACACGCCCAAGCTGACCGACCGCCAACAGCAGATCCTGGACCTGGTGCAAAGCGCCATCGAGCGCACCGGCGCACCCCCCACGCGGGCCGAAATCGCCGCAGAACTGGGATTCAAGTCGGCCAACGCGGCCGAAGAGCACCTGAAAGCCCTGGCGCGCAAGGGCGTGCTTGAACTGGTGGGCGGCACCTCACGCGGCATTCGGTTGAAGTCTGACACATTGCGCGCGCTGAACGAGGCGCGCGCCAACCCCTACGGCAAGCAGTTCTCGCTGCCCCTGCCGGGCTTTGCGCAACTCACGCTGCCCCTGGTGGGCCGCGTGGCTGCGGGCAGCCCCATCCTGGCGCAGGAACACATCGACCAGACCTACGTGGTGGAAGCCACCATGTTCCAGCGCAAGCCGGATTACCTGCTGAAGGTGCGCGGCATGAGCATGCGCGACGCCGGCATCATGGACGGCGACCTGCTGGCCGTGCAAAAGGCGCGCGAGGCCAAGAACGGCCAGATCGTGGTGGCGCGCCTGGGCGACGAGGTCACCGTCAAGCGCCTGCGCAAGACCAAGCAGCACATCGAGCTGATCCCCGAGAACCCCGACTTCTCCACCCTCATCGTGGCGCCGGACGACGCCACTTTCGAGCTTGAGGGCATCGCCGTGGGCCTGATCCGCAACACCATGTTGATGTGACGCAGGCCCTGCGGTGTCGGCCCTGCCTCAGGGCTTGGCCGGCGAAATGACCAGGCTGCCGGCCGCCGCCGCAGCCGCAGCCGCATCTTCCGCCCACAGCGGCACGTACTCGCCACGGCTCCAGGCGTCCTTGAAGCTGCGATAGCCCTGCGCCCAGGGCAGGCCACTCTGGCCCGTGCTGTGCATCACGCGCGATTGGCGCAAATCCCGCAGGTCGTACAAGGCGCGCAGGCTGGGGCCATGGTCGTTCAGATAGAGCTCACCTGTGGCCGCATCGGGCTTGAGGTTGACCCGCGAGACGTTCACGGTGTAGGTGTCGCCGCCCACGGGCGTGCGCAGCTCGAACACCCGCGCCAGCGCCCGCACCCGGCTGAACGGCCGGTGCTCCGAGACCGCCTGGTGCGCCTGCCCCCACTGCCAGGCGGCCGGGTCCGGCCCGAAGCGGGCCGAGAGTTCGTCCAGCGCGGCGCCCAGCGCGCGTGCGGCGATGTCCTCGCAACTCTCCGCCGCCGGGGTGCGCTTGTCGTCACACCACCAGGCGTCGCGGCGATCCAGGATGCCCTCCACCGCG
>JBIKMY010000117.1:0-6593 GCA_044358945.1 Rubrivivax sp. | reverse complement strand
GCGCGCGCCGAGGAGCGCATTGCGCTGTACACCGGCAACGACGACCACATCGTGCTGGACCTGCTGACGCCCTTTGACGTGCCGCGCGACGGCCAGACGGTGCGCCTGCGCTTCGCCGGTGGCCTGCTCGGCCACTGGAGCGTGTGGACGCAACGCGCGGCGGCCTTGCTGGCGCGCTGCCACGCCGCCACGGCCCAGAGCAGCGTGGATGCCGACCTGCTGGCGCTGGATGCCCGCGTGACCGACTGCAACGCGGCCTTCTTCGACGTGGCCCACGGCTTTGCCGGCTGCATCGCCGGCTGCCACGAAGTGCTGCGCCGTCAGGGCCTGCTGGAAGGCACCTGGTGCCTGGACCCGGCCGAGGGCCTGAGCCCCGGCCAGGCACAGGAGATCGACCGCGTCTACCGGGACCACCCCGACTTGAACGACGACACCTTCGTGCGCGAGCATCGCGCACGCTGGCTCGCCGCCTGATCCCACGTTCCCCCCACCACACCCACAGGAGACACCTCATGGACAAGCGCAGACTTCTCACCACCGCCCTGGCTGCCGCGGCCGTGTGCGCCCTCAGCACCGGCGCCCACGCGCAGCAGTGGAAGCCCAACAAGCCCATCAACCTGATCGTGCCCTGGGCCGCTGGCGGCTCCACGGACCAGGTCACCCGCGTGACCGCGGCCGAGCTGGAGAAGGTGCTGGGCCAGAAGATCGTGGTGGTCAACCAGCCCGGCGCGGCCGGCTCCATCGGCAGCAAGAACGCCTGGGAAGCCCCGCGCGACGGCTACACCTGGACGGCAGGTGCCGCGCAAGACCTGGGCACCTACCAGTCTCTGGGCATGCTCAACGCCGGCATCAAGGACTGGCACCTGTTCCTGAACGTGGCCAACATCGCGGTGGTGGGCGTCAACCCTTCAACCCCCTGGCAGAACGTGGGGCAGTTGATCGAGGCCATGAAGGCCAAGCCTGACATCAAGGTGGCCACCGCCGGCGTCACCTCCGGCGGCCATAACGCGATGGAAGCCATCTCGCGCGCCACGGGCGTCAAGTACCGCCACGTCACCTATGACGGCGGCAACCCCGCCGTGGTGGCCACCGTCTCAGGCGAGACCGAGGTGACCACGCAGCTGGCCGTGGAGCAGGCCGAGATGATCCGCGGCAAGCGCATCCGTCCTCTCGCCACGGTGAGCGACCGGCCGCTGGAAATCGAGGGCTTCGGCGTCATCGAGCCCATCAGCCGGACCATTGCCGGCTTCAAGGCGCCGCCCAACTACTTCGGCATCTTCATTCCCAAGGGCGTGCCGGCGGAAGTGATTGCCACCCTGGAAAAGGCCTGGGCCGAGCACATCGTGAACAACGAGGCGCTGAAGAAGTACGCCGCCAACCGGGGCGCGCTGTTTGCCCCAGCCGCGGGCGAGGCAGCGCAGACGGCAGCCTTCCCGGCGGTGCAGGCCAACGCCTGGCTGCTGCACACCGGTGGCAAGACCAAGGTGGCACCGGACACGGTGGGCATTCCCAAGCCCTGAGCGAAGCATCCGGTATTTGCTGATTCGATGGACACCACACCTTCCACGGCCGCCGAGGGTGACGAGCCCTCGGCCCGCGCCGATCTCGTCGCCTCCGCGCTGTGGATCACCTTCGGCGCGGCGGTGGCCATCGGCGCCTGGCGCATGGACCGGCTGGAACGGCTGAGCATCAACCCCTATGAAGCGCCCGGCCTGGTACCGGGCCTGCTGGGCGCGTTGATCGTGCTGCTGGGCGTGGCGCTGGCACTGCGGGCCGTTCGGCAGGGGGGCCTACAACCCGCTGCCGGCGGCCGCGCCGCGTCCGCGGCCCCGCTGGCCGACGACCGAGCAGACGGGCGCCGCCTGGCTGCGGTGTTCGGCATCACGTTGTTCTACGCCCTGGCGCTCATCGGCACCGGCCTGCCGTTCTGGCTGGCCACCTTCGCCTTCATCACGGTCTTCGTGGGCCTGCTGGACCGAGAACGCCAAGCCCGTCTCGGGCGCAGCCCTGCTGCACAGTGGCTGCGTGCCGCCATTTACGGGGCCGTCTGGAGCGCCATCGTCACGCTGTCGTTCCAGCACATTTTCCTGGTCAGGCTGCCCTGATGTTCGACGGTCTCATCGCCTTCGGGCACTCGCTGGCGTCGTTCATGACGCCGCAGTCCATCTTCTTCGCCCTGGCCGCGTCACTGGTGGGCGTGATCATCGGCGCCCTGCCCGGGCTGACGGCGACCATGGGCGTGGCGCTGATGACCACGCTGACCATCAAGCTGCCCGCTTCGCAGGCGCTGCTGATCCTCATCTGCACCTATGTGGGCGCCATCTACGGCGGCAGCCGCAGCGCCATCCTGCTCAACATTCCCGGCACGCCCGCATCGGCAGCGAGTTGCCTGGACGGCTACGCCCTGGCACGCCAGGGCCAGGCCGGCCGCGCCATGGGGATCGCCACCACGGGCTCGGTCATGGGCACGCTGATCGGCATGTTCTTCCTGGCCCTGTTCACCCCGCTGCTGGGCGATCTGGCGCTGAAGTTCGGGGCGTATGAATTCTTCTGGCTCGCGATCTTCGGCGTGATCATCTCGGCCACGCTCACCGGGGGTGACGCGCTCAAAGGCTGGATCACCGGCATTGCCGGGCTGTTCATCGCCACCATCGGCCAGGACGGCATCCACGCCTACGAGCGCTTCAGCTTCGACAGCCGCGACCTGGCCGGCGGCTTGTCGCTGGTGCCGGCCCTGGTGGGCGCCTTCGGCTTCGCCGAGATCCTGGTGGCCATGCAGGAAAAGCGGCCGGTGCCGAAGATCAACCCCTTCGATACCGTCATCCCCAAGATCCGTGACGTGCTGCAGTACTGGCGCACGATCATCCGCTCGGGCGTGATCGGCACCTTCGTGGGCATCGTGCCGGGCGTGGGCGAAGACGTGGCGGCCTGGTCGTCTTACGCCGCTGCCAAGCGCGCGAGCAAGGAGAAGGCGAAGTTCGGCAAGGGTTCGGTGGAAGGCCTGATGGCGGCGGAGACGGGCGACAACGCCTGCGTGCCCGGCGCCATCATCCCGGTGCTCACCCTGCAGATTCCCGGCTCGGCACCCGCGGCGGTGCTGATGGCGGCCATGCTGATCCACGGCGTCAAGCCCGGGCCGATGATCATGGTCGAGTCACCGCAGTTCGTGTACGACGTGGTGGCCATGATGCTGCTTGCCACCATCGGCATCCTCATCTACGGGCTCGTGCTGACGAAACTGCTGGTCCAGGTACTGAAAGTACCCACCACCATCATCGTGCCCCTGATCTTCGTGCTGTGCGTCGTGGGCACCTATGCGCTGGCGCAGCGCATGTTCGACGTCTGGACCATGCTGGGCTTCGGCGTGCTGGGCTTCGTGCTGCGGCAGTACAAGTTCCCGGTAGCGCCGCTGGTGCTGGGCATCGTGCTGGGCGACTTGATGGAGAAGAACCTGCGCCGCGGCCTGGTGCTGTCCGACGGTGACCTCACGCCCTTCTTCACGCGGCCGATCTCGGCCACCCTGTTCGGCATCATCGCGCTGGTGCTGCTGCTGCGCATCCCCGCCGTGCAGCGCCGCCTGCCCTGGGGGCGTGCTTGAGACTTTCGCTGTGCAACGAGGTGCTGGCGCCCCTGCCCTTCGAGGCGCAGTGCCGCATGGCACAGGCACTGGGCTACGCCGGGCTGGAGGTGGCACCTTACACCGTCTGCGAAGACCCGCAGACCATGACGGTGCAGCAGGCCCAGGTGCTGCGCCAGGTGGCCGCGGACCACGGGCTGGAAATCAGCGGCCTGCACTGGCTGCTGGTCAAGCCCACGGGCCTGTCCATCACCGACCCTGACCCGGCGGTGCGGGCCCGCACGGTGGCCTTCATGCGCCACCTGTGCGAACTGTGCGCCGCGATGGGCGGGCGCTACCTGGTGCATGGCTCGCCGGCGCAGCGGCGTGTGCCTGAAGGGTCCTCACACGAACAGGCCCTGTCGCGCGCGGCCGCGGCCTGGGCCCTGGCTGGCGAAGCCGCCGCCGCCTGCGGCGTGACCTACTGCATCGAGCCGCTGTCGCGCGACCAGACGGCCATCATCAACACCGTGGCCGAGGCCGTGGCCCTGGTGCAGGCCGCGGGCCAGCCGGCGCTGCGCACCATGATCGACACCAGTTCCGCCGGCCTGGCCGAGAGCCTGAGCGTGCCGGCTCTGATCGAGCACTGGCTGCCCTCGGGCCTGGTGTCCCACATCCAGCTCAACGACCCCAACCGCCGTGCCCCCGGCCAGGGAGCGATGGCCTTCGGCCCGGTGCTGGCCGCGCTGCAGCGCGGCGGCTGGGAGGGCTGGGTGGCCGTGGAGCCTTTCGACTACGTGCCCGATGGGCCCGGGTGTGCGGCGTGGTCGGCCGGCTACCTCAAGGGGCTGCTGCAGACGCTGGACCACCCCGCATGAGGGCCGGGCGATGACGGACGCCGCGCCGCGCTTTCGCATCACCCGCCTCGAATTGTTCGAGGCGCCGGTGCGGCTGCGCATGCCGTTTCGCTTCGGTGTGGTCACGCTCACGCACTGCCAGCAGGCCTGGGTGCGCGCGCACATCGAAGGGCCGGGCGGGCTGCGCGGCACGGGCGCGGCCGCCGAGCTGCTGTCGCCCAAGTGGTTCGACAAGAACCCGGCGCTGAGCAACGAGCAGAACCTGGACCAGCTGCGCGACGTGCTGCACCTGGCCGCGCAGGCCTACACCGCAGACCAGACCGAGGCCGCAGGCACCACCGCCTTCGGCCATTTCGCCCGCCACCACGACGCGCACCTGCAGGCCGCCGCGGCACGGGGCCACAACCCCTTGCTGTCGGCCTACGGCCCGGCGCTGATCGACCGCGCCGTGCTGGACGCGCTGTGCCGGGCCACGGGTCTGGGCTTCTATGAAACCCTGCAGCGAAATCTGGCGGGCCTGTCAGGGCTGCACCCGGCTTTCGCCGCCTTTGATTTCAACGCCTTCCTGGCCACGCTGGGACCTGCCCGCACCATCGCTGCGCGCCACACCGTGGGCCTGTCCGACCCCATCACCGCGGCCGACGCCAGCGAACCCCTGCACGACGGCCTGCCACAAACGCTGGAAGAGGTGATCGCGCGCTACGGACACCGCCACTTCAAGATCAAGCTCAGCGGGCAGATCAAGGCCGACCTGGAGCGCTTGCGCGCCATCGCCTCGGTGCTGGACCGCAGCGAGCGCGAGTACCGCGTCACGCTGGACGGCAACGAGCAGATCGCCGATGAAGCGGCGCTCAGCGATCTGGCCCTGCGCCTGTGGGCTGCACCTGCGCTGGACCGCCTGGCCCACAGCGTGAGCTTCGTCGAGCAGCCTTTCCACCGCAGCGTGGCCCTGCAGCCCGAGCGCCGCGCGCCGGACATCGGCTGGCCGCTGCTGATCGACGAGTCCGACGGCACGCTGGAGGCGTTCGAGCAGGCGCGAGACCTGGGCTGGCACGGCGTGTCCAGCAAGACTTGCAAGGGCCTCTACAAGTCGCTGCTCAACGCCGCCCGCTGCGCGGCCTGGAATGCGCAGGCGCCGGGCGCGGGCCCGTACTTCCAGTCCGCCGAAGACCTGACGCTGCAACCCGGGCTGGCACTGCAGCAGGACCTGGCCCTGGTGAACCTGCTGGGCATCACCCATGTGGAGCGCAACGGCCACCACTACGTGGACGGCATGCGCGGGCGGCCCGAGGCGGAACAGCAGGCCTTCGCCCAGGCCCACCCGGATCTGTACGAGCAGGCCATGTCGCCCGACGGCCAGCGGATCACCCGCGTGCGCATCGTGGACGGCCGCCTGGCCATCGGCTCGCTGGCCCTGCCCGGCTACGCCAGCGCGGCCCTGCCCGACTTCCGTGCCATGCAGCCTCTGATGGCCCCGCCACCACCTACCGTCCATGACGCCCGTGACACCCCTGACACCCACAGCGCATCTCGATCTGCTGACGCCTGAGGGCCAAAGCCAGCCCTACGCGCTGCGCGGCACGCCCGTGCGGCCTGCCCGCCCGCCGGGCCCCTTCAACCGCATCGCCTACTCCGCCGCCCACGTGGTGGCCGACCCGCGCGCGGACATCGACCCCTGGCTGGACAGCGCCGTGGACTGGGACGCCACCATCGCCTACCGCCAGCACCTGTGGTCGCTGGGCCTGGGCGTGGGGCTGGACTGGCCCCGCTCGCTGCAGTTGATCGGCCTGACGCTGCAGGCGGCGCGCGAGACGCCCGGCGCCCTGGTGGCCAGCGGTTGCGGCACCGACCAGCTGGACCCGGCAGCGGCGCGCAGCGTGGACGACGTCATCCGCGCCTACGAGGAGCAGATGGCGGCCATCGAGGCGCTGGGAGGCCGGCTCGTCCTGATGTGCAGCCGGGCGCTGGCGCGCGTGGCGCGCGGGCCGGCCGACTACGAGCGCGTGTATGACCGACTGCTGTCGCAGGCCCGCGAGCCCGTCATCCTGCACTGGCTGGGCGACATGTTCGATCCGGCGCTGGCGGGCTACTGGGGCAGCCACGACGTCTCGGCCGCCATGGACACGGCTCTGGCCGTCATCGCCGCCCACGCCGGCAAGGTGGACGGCATCAAGATCTCG
>JBIKMY010000004.1:0-22445 GCA_044358945.1 Rubrivivax sp. | reverse complement strand
AGGGAAGCTGGTGCTTCCCTTCTTGGCCAGACATCGCGTCTGGAATTTGGAGCGGGAAACGAGGCTCGAACTCGCGACCTCAACCTTGGCAAGGTTGCGCTCTACCAACTGAGCTATTCCCGCGTAGACCTCACATTATATGCAGAGAACGCCGACTCGCAAGATTTTTTTCAGTGAGGAAGGCCATCGCCCGCAGTGGCTTCCACCACAGCCGACGAAGCTGCAGCCACTGGCTCGGTCTTGACGGCCAGCTCGTCATCCGCCAAGGGCTTTGGCATGGACTCCAGCGCTACTTCCAGAACCTTGTCGATCCAGCGCACGGGCACGATCTCCAACTGATTCTTTGCGTTCTCGGGGATGTCCTGCAGATCCTTGACGTTGTCCTCAGGAATGAGCACCGTCTTCACGCCCCCACGCAAGGCAGCGAGCAGCTTTTCCTTCAAGCCGCCGATCGCCGTCACCTCGCCGCGCAAGGTGATCTCCCCTGTCATGGCCACGTCTGCCCGCACCGGGATACCGGACAAGGCAGACACGAAGGCGGTGGTCATGGCGATGCCTGCACTCGGCCCGTCCTTAGGCGTTGCCCCGTCAGGGACGTGGATGTGAATGTCGCGCTTCTCAAACAGGTCGTCCTTCAGCCCCAGGCGACGCGCACGGGACCGCACCACGGACCTCGCCGCCTCGACGGATTCCTTCATCACATCGCCCAGAGATCCTGTGCGGATGATGTTGCCCTTGCCGGGCATCACAGCAGCCTCGATGGTCAGCAGATCGCCGCCTACCTCGGTCCAGGCCAGTCCCACCACCTGACCCACCTGATTGGTCTTCTCGGTACGACCGAAGTCGAACTTGCGGACCCCCAGAAAATCATTGAGGTTGGACTCTTCAACCACAACCTTCTGGTCGTACTTCTTCAGCTGCACCCCCTTTACCACCTTGCGGCAGATCTTGGAGATCTCGCGCTCCAGGGACCGAACGCCCGCCTCGCGGGTGTAGTAACGCACGATGCCGCGGATGGCCCCCTCGGTGACTTCCATTTCGCCGTCACGAAGGCCGTTGTTCTTCTGCTGTTTGGGCAGCAGGTACCGCTGGGCAATGTTGACCTTCTCGTCCTCGGTGTAACCCGCCAGGCGGATCACCTCCATCCGGTCCAGCAAGGCTGGTGGAATGTTCATCGAGTTCGAGGTGGCAACGAACATGACATCCGACAAGTCGTAGTCGACCTCGACGTAATGGTCGCTGAAGGTATGGTTCTGTTCCGGGTCCAACACCTCCAGCAATGCCGAGGAGGGATCACCCCGGAAATCCATGCCGAGCTTGTCGATCTCGTCGAGCAAGAACAACGGGTTGCGCGTACCGACCTTCGTCAGGCTCTGCAACACCTTGCCAGGCATGGACCCGATGTAGGTACGCCTGTGGCCACGAATCTCCGCCTCGTCGCGCATGCCGCCCAGGGCCATGCGGACAAACTTACGCCCCGTGGCTCTCGCGACGCTCTGCCCCAGTGAAGTCTTGCCTACGCCAGGGGGCCCCACCAAGCACAGGATGGGGGCCTTGACCTTGTCCACCCGTTGCTGCACCGCGAGGTACTCGAGGATACGGTCCTTGACCTTCTCAAGGCCGAAGTGGTCCTCGTTCAGCACGTTTTCGGCGTTGCCCAAATCGTGCTTGATCTTGGTCTTCTTCACCCAGGGCAGGTTGATCAGGACGTCGATGTAATTGCGCACCACCGTCGCTTCGGCTGACATGGGTGACATCAGCTTGAGCTTCTTGAATTCGGCCTCGGCCTTCTTGCGGGCCTCCTTGGGCATGCGGGCAGCCTTGATCTTCTTGTCGAGTTCCTCAAGATCGGCGCCTTCTTCGCCATCGCCCAGTTCCTTCTGGATGGCCTTCACCTGCTCGTTGAGGTAGTACTCGCGCTGGCTCTTCTCCATCTGGCGCTTGACGCGCCCCCGGATGCGCTTTTCAACCTGCAGGATGTCAACTTCGTGCTCCAGCAGTTCAAGCAGCTTTTCGAGGCGCTTGGCCACCAGGAACATGTCAAGAACCGACTGCTTGGCATCCAGCTTCAGAGGCAGGTGCGCAGCAATCGTGTCAGCCAGACGGCCGGGATCGTCGATGCCAGCAATCGAAGTCAGAATCTCTGGCGGGATCTTCTTGTTGAGCTTGACGTACTGGTCGAACTGCTGGGTGACGGCTCGCCGCAGCGCTTCAATCTCCGGGCTGCCTTCCGCAGGCTGCGCCACAGGGGTCACGTCGCCGACGAAGTGATCACCTTCGTCACGAATGGCCTGCGTCGTGGCACGCTGCACCCCCTCCACCAGCACCTTGACCGTGCCATCCGGAAGCTTGAGCATCTGCAGGATGCTGGAGATGCAACCCACCTCGAACATGTCTTCGGGCTTGGGCTCGTCCTTGCCAGCGGCCTTTTGTGCCACGAGCATGATCTGCCGACCCGCTTCCATCGCCGCCTCGAGGGCCTTGATCGACTTCGGGCGCCCGACAAACAGCGGGATCACCATATGCGGAAAAACAACCACGTCTCGCAGTGGGAGCAACGGGAGCGTGATGGGCTCAGACGGAAGAACAGGATGACCTGACATGAGATTCCTCACTTTCTTCGACAGACATGGGGCCCGCGCATATGAATGCAAGGGCACCTGTCGCCGAGGGCGACCCGCTGATGCGGGTCAGGCGCTCGCCTTGGCTTGCTCTTTGTAGACCAGCAGGGGCTTGCCCCCTTCGTCGATGGTGTGCTCGTCCACCACCACCTTGGCCACACCATCCAGGTGTGGCAGTTCGAACATCGTGTCGATCAAGGCATGCTCGACGATGGAGCGCAGGCCCCGTGCGCCGGTCTTGCGAGCCAGTGCTTTGCGGGCGACGGCTCCCAGAGCGGACGGCCGGACTTCCAGTTCCACGCCATCCATGCTGAAAAGCTTCTGATACTGCTTGAGCAACGCGTTCTTGGGTTCGGTCAGGATCTGCACCAAGGCGTCCTCGGTCAGTTCGCCCAGCGTGGCCACCACAGGGAGGCGACCGACCAACTCGGGAATGAGGCCGAACTTGATGAGATCCTCCGGCTCCACCGCCTGGAAGGTCTCGGAGACGCGCTTCTCAGACTTGCTTTGCACGGTGGCGGCAAAACCGATGCCGGAACGCTCCGTACGGTTCTGGATCACCTTCTCCAACCCATCGAACGCGCCCCCGCAGATGAAGAGGATGTTCGTGGTGTCGATCTGCAGAAAGTCCTGGTTGGGATGCTTGCGACCGCCCTGCGGCGGCACGCTTGCCATGGTGCCTTCCACCAGCTTCAGCAGCGCCTGCTGAACGCCCTCACCCGACACGTCACGGGTGATGCTGGGGTTGTCTGCCTTACGGCTGATCTTGTCGATTTCGTCGATGTAGACGATGCCGCGCTGCGCTCGCTCTACGTCGTAGCTGCAGTTCTGCAGGAGCTTCTGGATGATGTTCTCGACATCCTCACCGACATAACCAGCCTCGGTCAGCGTGGTGGCGTCGGCGATCACGAAGGGCACGTTCAGCAAACGCGCAAGCGTCTGCGCAAGCAGTGTCTTGCCAGAACCTGTGGGGCCGATCAGCAGGATGTTGCTCTTGGAGAGTTCCACCTCGTCTTTCGAGGCGCCCATGTGCTTCAACCGCTTGTAGTGGTTGTACACGGCCACCGAAAGCGTGCGTTTGGCAGCCTCCTGCCCGATGACGTACTGGTCGAGACTTTCCTTGATTTCGCTGGGGATTGGCAGGTCTGACCTGCCGGCCTTGCCTACTGGGCTCTCTGCAGGAGCTTCATCTCGAATGATGTCATTGCACAGTTCGATGCACTCATCACAGATGAACACCGACGGGCCCGCGATGAGTTTCTTGACCTCGTGCTGGCTCTTACCGCAGAAGGAGCAGTAGAGAACCTTTTCGCCCGAGGCGCCTTTCTTTTCGGCCATGTGTAGTTGCGAGCTCAGGGCAATGGTTGTGGTGTGGATGATGATAGTTCATCGACGATCTTCACCCGGAATGAACATGACCAAGCGTCAGAAATGACGCCCCATTACCCCCCTCAACCGGGACGACGCTCCAGCACCTGATCAATCAGCCCGTATTCCTTGGCCTCTGCAGGTGACATGAAGAAGTCGCGCTCCATGTCTGCGGTGATCTTCTCCAGCGTCTGCCCCGTGCGCTCGGCGTAGATGCGATTCAGCTGCTCGCGTGTCTTGAGAATCTCTCGGGCGTGGATCTCGATGTCCGTGGCCTGGCCCTGCGCGCCGCCCGAAGGCTGGTGAATCATGACCTTGGAGTTCGGCAATGCGGCCCGCTTGCCCTTCGTGCCGGCCATGAGCAGGAAGGAGCCCATGCTCGCCGCCATGCCAAGGCACAAAGTCGACACGTCCGGCTTGATGAACTGCATGGTGTCGTAGATCGCCAACCCTGCGCTCACGCTGCCGCCAGGTGAGTTGATGTACAGGAAGATGTCCTTGTCGGGGTTCTCGCTTTCCAGGAAGAGCATCTGCGCCACCACCAGATTCGCACTCTGGTCGTTCACAGGTCCGACCAGGAAGACGATCCGCTCGCGCAGGAGACGGCTGTAGATGTCGTAGGCGCGTTCTCCGCGGCCCGACTGCTCGATGACGATGGGCACCATTCCCAGCCCGGTTGTCTCCAGTGCGCTCATGTTCGATCGTCCCTTCAAGCTGAAGCCATCAATTCGTCGAACGGTACCACCTTGTCCACGACCTTGACCTGGCCCAGCACATGCTCGGTGACGTTGTTCTCGATCACCACCGCCTCGACTTCGGCCATGCGCTGCCGGTCGCTGAGGTAGTAGCGCACCACCTCGGCAGGGCGCTCGTAGCTCTGGCTCAACTCCTCGATGTGCTTCTGCAGCTGCTCGGGCTTTGCTTGGAGGTTGCTTGCACGCACCAGCTCAGCGACGACCAGACCCAGACGCACGCGGCGCTCGGATTGAGGCTTGAAGATGTCGGCCGGGATGGGTGCGGTATCTGCGTCCTTGATGCCCCGCTGCTTGAGGTCGGCCCGCGCGGATTCGATCATGCGCTCCGTCTCGCTTTCGACCAAGGACTTCGGAACATCCAGTTCGGCCGATTTCACCAGGGCATCCATCACCGCGGCCTTGTTACGGGACATCAGGCGGAACTTCACTTCCCGCTCAAGGTTCTTGCGCACGTCGCCGCGGAGCGCCTCAACCGTGCCTTCCTTGATCCCCAGGGCCTTGGCAAAGGCATCGTCAACCCCAGGCAGATGGGCCGCCTCGATCTTCTTCATGGTCACGAGGAAATCCGCTTCCTTGCCTGCCACATCCTGGCCCTGGTAGTCCGCGGGAAACTGCAAGGGGAAGGTCTTGCTCTCGCCCACGCGCATCCCACGCACCGCCAGATCAAACTGCTCCAGCATCTGGCCTTCGCCAATGATGAACTGGAAGGCCTCGGCTTTGCCGCCGGCAAACGGCTCGCCGTCAATCTTGCCTTCAAAGTCGATGGTGACCCGATCAGACTCCGCCGCACCTTCGGCCGCGGGGCGCTGGGCGAAAGTGCGCCGTTGCTTGCGCAGGATGTCGATGGTCTTGTCCACTGCCGCATCGGTCACTTCGGCCGAGATGCGCTCCACTTCCACGCCGGAAAGGTCGGACAGCCGCACTTCCGGGTAGACCTCAAAAGTGGCGTCGAACGCGAGGTGCCCCTCCGGCGCTTCGTCCTTCTGCGCGATACGCGGCGCGCCGGCCACGCGCAACTTGGCCTCGGAAGCGGCATCAGAAAACGCCTTGCCCACCTTGTCGTTGACGACTTCGTACTGAACGGAATAACCGTAGCGCTGCGCGACGACCGACATCGGCACCTTGCCCGGCCGGAAACCGTCGGCCTTCACCGTACGGGACAAACGCTTCAGCCGGGTATCGACTTCCTGCCCGATCTCCGTTGCAGACAGATTCAGGGTGATGCGACGCTCGAGCTTCTCAAGGGTTTCGACGGTGACAGTCATGAAGGACTCAATTCAGTGGACAAGAGGTTGGAGGTGGTGCGCGGGGTCGGACTCGAACCGACACGGGGTTGCCCCCGTCAGGACCTAAACCTGGTGCGTCTACCAATTTCGCCACCCGCGCGTATCCGGAGGGCACGACACCCCTCCAGGACGGGTGCCGAATGGTGTTTGCAAAGTTCGAGATTTTAGCCTGCCGCCAACACGCTGGCCGGTTGGCGTCCGGCATGCCGGGCCACAGCACGGCGCGGTGACAATCCAGCGGGTGACGGTCGAACACTATGAGAACTTTCCGGTGGCCTCCTGGCTGTGTCCACCCGCCATCCGGCCGGCCGTGGTGGCGATCTATCACTTTGCGAGGACTGCAGACGACATCGCCGACGAAGGCGATCTGGACCAAGGACAGCGTATCGCTCAACTGAAGGCCTATCGGCGAACATTGGACGACGCCTTGCAAGGTCAGCTCACCGTCCGTGATTCGCCCTGGGCCTGGGTCTTCCTTCCGCTGGCCAAGGTGCACCAGACGTACGAGTTGCCATCGGCTCCGCTCCACCACCTGTTGGACGCCTTTGAACAGGACGTCCGAAACCCGGTGTATGAAAACCGTGCGGAACTGCTGGACTACTGCAGCAAATCCGCCAGCCCGATAGGTCGGCTCCTGCTGCACCTTCAAGGGGTGCGTGACGCGGGCCTGGTGGCCCTGTCCGACAAGATCTGCAGCGCGCTGCAACTCATCAACTTCTGGCAGGACCTCAGCGTCGACGTCCCCAGAGGCCGGGTGTACATCCCGCAGGCGGACGCTGCGGCACACGGCCTGCAATGGCCCTCACCGGCGAGGGACGCCCCGCAGCCTGCCGCCGAGCGTGCGCTGGTGGCGGAATTGTGCGAATGGACGCAAGCAACCATGCACGAGGGCGCGCGGCTGCCGATAGAGATCGGTGGCCGCATGGGCCTCGAACTGCGTCTGGTGGTCCAGGGGGGGCTACGCGTTCTGGAGAAAATCAGGCGTATGGACTACCAGACCTTTCAACGCAGACCCGTGCTGAACGCAAGCGATGTCCCCACCCTGATCTGGCGCGCGCTGTGGATGCGCCGCGATGGCGGGCCGGTGCGATGACGCCGCAGCAGTACGTCCAGCAGAAGGCCGCACGCAGCGGCTCGAGTTTCTACTATGCGTTTCTATTCCTGCCGCCGCGCAGGCGTTTGGCCATCACCGCCTTTTATGCCTTCTGTCGCGAGGTTGATGACGTGGTGGATGATGCGATCGAACCGGGTGTGGCGGGCGCCAAGCTGGCCTGGTGGCAACAGGAAGTTGCGGCAGCCTACGGCGGAACGCCCTCCCACCCCGTGACGAAAGCCTTGATGCCGCTGACCAGCGAATTCGGCATCGAGCAAGCTCATCTGGACGCGGTCATCAGAGGCTGCCGCATCGACCTGGAGCAGAACCGCTTCATCGACTTCCCGGCCCTGGCAGGCTACTGCCACCTCGTTGCGGGCGTGGTGGGTGAGGTGGCCTGCAACATCTTCGGGCGTCAGTCAGCCCAGACGGTGCAGTATGCGCATCGCCTCGGGCTCGCCATGCAGTTGACCAACATCATTCGCGATGTCGGTGATGATGCAAGACGAGGACGGATCTACCTGCCCATCTCGGAACTTCAGCAGTTCGGTGTAAAGGCGAATGAACTGCTTGCTCGACAGCGCCCCTGGGGCTACAGCGAGCGCTTCAGCGCGCTGATGGCTTACCAGGCCAGCCGTGCCCATCGACTGTTTGAGGAAGCTTTTGCGCTCCTGCCCGAAGAGGATCGGGCCCTCCAGCGTCCGGGGCTGATGATGGCCAACATCTACCGCAGCCTACTGCTTGAGATTGAAGCGCAGGGGTTTCAGGTGCTGCACCAGCGCACTTCGCTCACGCCGCTGCGCAAGCTGTGGATTGCCGCCAGGACGCAGTGGCGGGGCGACTGACGCGCACGTCGGGCAGCGGGCTCCTGGCATGAAGATCGCCATCATCGGCGGGGGATGGTCTGGGCTTGCTGCCGCCGTGCGGGCCGTCAATCTCGGGCATCAGGTCACCCTCCTGGAGATGGCGCCCGACCTGGGGGGGCGGGCAAGAACGGTGAACAGGCACGGAAGGCTCCGTGACAACGGTCAACACATTCTGATTGGCGCCTACACCCACACGCTCGACTTGATGCGCCTGATCGGCGTCGACCCTTCAAGCACCTTGTACCGAACACCGCTTTGCCTGATGGCACCTGACGGACGAGGACTGGCGCTGACCGGCAAATCCTCACTCGCCGCGTTCGTCGTGGCTGTGCTTCGAAACAGGTCATGGACCTGGGGGTCACGGATCGCATTGCTGCGCGCCAGCACCCTATGGGCACTCAAAGGGTTCGAGTGCTCCGCCGATCTGACCGTTCAAGCGCTGACGCAGTCTCTGCCGCCAGAAGTACGCCAAGGACTGGTGGAGCCCTTGAGCGTAGCTGCCTTGAACACGCCCGCTGGCCGAGCCAGTGCGCGGGTGTTTCTTCGGGTCTTGAAGGACTCCCTGATGAGTGGTTCGGGGGGCGCCGATCTGCTGCTGCCGAGTCGCCCGCTGGGGGAACTGCTGCCAAAACCGGCACAACGGTGGCTAGAGGCCAGGGGCGCAACGGTGTTGCTGCGCGAACGCGTGGGCGAGTTGCATAAGCTTCCCACCGGTTGGCGGGTGGGCGGGCGCGAGTTCGACACCGTGGTACTGGCCTGCTCCGCCGTAGAGGCGGCTCGACTGACGCAGCCGCATCAGCCGCAATGGTCGGCGCTCGCCGCCCGGATACCGCATGAAGCGATCACGACGGTCTACCTGAATTGCCCTGGCGTTGTCTTGCAGCGGCCGATGACGTTCCTGCCCAGGGGCCCTGCGCAGTTCGTGTTCGACCTGGATGCTTTCGGTCATCCAGGCGGAGGCTTCGCGTTCGTGATCAGTGCGGCCGATGAGTTCAACGATCTTGATCGCGAAGAGCTCGCCCAGGCTGTCGTGCAGCAGGCACTGAGTCTGTTCCCGGCAGGCACCTGGCCTCAAGCACCTCAGGTGACCGACGTGTTCACCGAACACCGGGCTACGTTTCGGTGTGAGCCCGGCACCGCAAGGCCTCCCCGAGGGGTGACCTCCGACCTATGGGCTGCGGGCGACTACATCGAAGGTCCCTACCCGGCCACCTTGGAAGGCGCCGTGCGGTCCGGAGAGGAGACCGTTGAGCATCTGGTCCAAAATGCTTCCGCAATGCAAAATACTGCTTCAAATCGCGCAAGCCCATGAGTAAAGCCGATCCGCACACGCCTGCCATCCAAGTTCTGGAACGTACGTTTGCGCTGCTGGACGTCCTGGCCTCGCATCAGGATCCGGTGTCCCTGAAGGAAATCAGCGAGCGCACCGGACTGCACCCATCCACAGCGCACCGCATCCTGAACGATCTGGCCATCGGCCGGTTGGTGGACAGGCCCGAAGCGGGCCACTACCGTCTGGGAATGCGCCTGCTGGAGTTGGGCAATCTGGTCAAGGCCCGCCTAGACGTTCGGGATGCCGCGCTGGGGCCGATGCGGGAGTTGCACCGTCTGACACACCAGCCCGTCAATCTGTCTATGCGTCAAGGCGATGAGATTGTCTATATCGAGCGCACATTCAGCGAAAGATCCGGCATGCAGGTGGTCAGGGCTATTGGCGGCCGTGCCCCCTTGCATCTGACCTCGGTAGGCAAACTTTTCCTGGCCCATGATGACGCCCCGCGGGTTCGGGCCTACATCACCCGCACCGGACTGATGGGCCACACCCGCAACAGCATCACGGAACCGGCACGCCTCGAGCGCGAGCTCGCTGCGGTCAGGGCGCTGGGCTATGCCCGGGACGAGGAAGAACTGGAACTCGGCGTGCGATGCATGGCTGCCGGCATCTACGATGACCAAGGCAAGCTGATCGCTGGACTGTCGATCTCGGCCCCAACCGATCGCCTTGAGGAGTCATGGCTAGACCGGCTGCGCGCCACGGCCAAGGAAATCTCGGCAGCGCTGGGCCACAGGAACGCTTGACTCAAAGGGCGCTCAGCCCCCTGGCGTTGGCGCCTTTGCGGCCTGAGCGGCCGGGACAGAGTGAGTGATCCAGTTGCGCAATCGCTCGGCGTCCCCTATACGGGAATAACGGCCGGCCGAATCGAGCAGCACCATGATCAACTTGCGCCCCGCCAGCTGCGCCTGCATCACCACACAACGCCCAGCCTCGGAGATATAGCCCGTCTTCTGCAAGCCGATTTCCCAGGCGGGATTGCGGATCAGCCCGTTGGTGTTGCGGAACTGCATGGCACGGCTACCTACATGCACACTGGCATCTGCCGTGGTCGACAGTTCACGGATCAATTGATGCTCGGAGGTCGCACGAACCAGGATGGAGAGGTCGTGGGCACTGGACTGGTTCAGGCTTGAAAGCCCGGTGGGCTCCACGTAGCGGGTATTGGCCATTCCCAGGGAGCGAGCCTTGCGGTTCATGGCCTCGACAAAAGCGGTCAGACCACCCGGGTAATGCCGACCCAGCGCGCTGGCTGCGCGATTTTCCGATGCCATCAACGCCAGGTGCAGCATGTCCCCACGCGACAGGCTGGAGCCGACACGCAAACGCGAACCACTGCCCTTCTCGGTGTCCACATCTTCCTGCGAAATCGATAGCTGCTCGTCCAGCGAAAGACCCGCCTCAAGGACCACCATGGCCGTCATGAGCTTGGTGATGGAGGCGATAGGCAACACGGCGTCGGGGTTCTTGCTGAACAGCACCTGCTGCGTGTCCTGGTCTATCACCAGCGCCACACTGGACTTCAAGTCCAAGGGATCAGCAGTGCCGTGGAGCCCCGCACGCTGCCCGAAAGACGCGCGCGCCAGACCCGCACCAGGCGCCACACTGGTGGCCCGCGCGGAAACAGGAGGTTTGGAAGAGGCTGCTCTTTGGGCCGCCGCCCTGGAGGGGGCCCTCTTCGCGGCGGAGCCCTGCAGGTTCGACCGCTTGGGCTTATCAGCCCTCTTGGACTTCTCGCCCGCCTGCGGCGCGGCGGCCTTGGGAGCGGGCGCAGCCTTGCGAACCTGGGCAGCGGGCTGCGCTTTCTGAACCTTGTCAGCCTTGTCGAGAGACCTTGCAGGCGACCCGGTAGCCTGAGATTGAGCGGCAACCGCAAGGGCCGCGCCGCCCCACGCGAGCACCAGCAAGACCTTCAACCAACGCACAACCCGCATTCCACCTTCCCCCAAGCCTGCATGTCCGCTGCGCTACCGATCAGGCAGTGTACGAGAGGGGCAAAGATCGTGCAATATCAAGCACTTGGAAAAATCTGCTCAACGGCCACCTGAAATTCCCCAGTTGTGTACTGTGGGAGACGCCCCGCAGAGCGCACTGCTCAACCCTGCGCAGCCACCCGCTCCGCCTTGCTCTGCAACTTGTTCAAAGCGGACAGATAGGCCTTGGCTGAGGCCACCACGATGTCTGGGTCGGCACCCACACCGTTGACCACACGGCCGCCCAGCTGCAGACGCACCGTCACCTCCCCCTGTGACTCGGTGCTGCCCGAGGTGATGGCATTGACCGAGTACAGCAGCATTTCGGCACCGCTGGACAACTTGGACTCTATGGCCTTGAGGCTCGCATCCACCGGACCGTTGCCCGCGCTCTCGGCCTTGAACTCCTGTCCACCTGCAGAAAAGGTGACGCTGGCGTACGGACGTTCGCCGGTCTCGGACTTCTGGGACAAGCTCAGCAGTCGGAAGTGCTCTTGCTCCACCGTCACGCTCTCGTCGCTGACCAGCGCAATGATGTCCTCGTCAAAGATGTCGCTCTTGCGATCTGCCAGATCTTTGAAACGGGCAAACGCAGCGTTGATCTCCGCTTCAGACTCCAGTTCGATGCCCAATTCCTGCAATCTCTGCTTGAACGCATTGCGGCCTGAGAGCTTACCCAGGACGATGCGATTGGTGCTCCAGCCCACGTCTTCGGCACGCATGATCTCGTAGGTATCACGAGCCTTGAGCACGCCATCCTGATGAATGCCGGAAGCGTGCGCAAACGCATTGGCACCCACGACCGCCTTGTTGGGCTGCACCACAAAGCCTGTGGTCTGGGCCACCAGGCGGGATACCGGCACGATCTGAGCGGCATCGATACCCACTTCGAGCCCGAAATAGTCCCGGCGGGTGCGCACCGCCATCACCACTTCCTCCAGGGAGCAGTTGCCGGCCCGCTCGCCCAGGCCGTTGATGGTGCATTCCACCTGCCGGGCACCACCGATCATCACCCCCGCCAGGGAGTTGGCCACAGCCATGCCCAGATCGTTGTGGCAATGGACGGACCACACTGCCTTGTCGGCATTCGGGATGCGCTCACGCAGGTTCTTGATGAAGTTCCCGTAAAGCTCCGGGATGGCATAGCCCACCGTGTCGGGAATGTTGATGGTGGTAGCGCCCTCGGCAATCACGGCCTCCAGGACACGACAGAGAAACTCCGGATCAGAGCGGTAACCATCCTCGGGCGAGAACTCCACATCGCCACAGAGATTTCGAGCGAACCTGACGGCCAGCCTGGCCTGCTCGAAGACCTGCTCACGGGTCATGCGCAGCTTCTTCTCCATGTGGAGTTCGCTGGTGGCAATGAACGTGTGGATCCTGGAGGAAGCTGCTGTCTTCAAGGCCTCTGCGGCGCGGGCGATGTCTCGGTCATTGGCCCGCGCGAGTGAGCACACCGTGCTGTCCTTGATAACGTCAGCGATGGACTTGACGGCCTCGAAGTCACCATTGCTGGAGGCCGCAAAACCCGCCTCGATCACGTCCACCCGAAGCCGCTCAAGCTGCCGCGCGATGCGCAGCTTCTCTTCGCGGGTCATGGACGCGCCGGGCGACTGTTCGCCGTCGCGCAATGTGGTGTCGAAGATGAAGAGCTTGTCGGTCATGAAAGTTCTCCCAGACGGGGTTGGAAAGGGATTGGAAAAGCGTTGGAGATCAGTGGGTGGTTGCTTCAGCACCGGAAAAGCAAACGGCCCGCTGCGGGAAGCTGGCGGGCCGTTGATCCAAGGCGAATGCTACAGACGTGGATGATCAGCGCGCCACCGGCACCTCTAGGCCTAGAACCTGTAGATAAATCATCTTCATCATTCGAAGAATGTAGCACACGATCGGGTCAGTGAAGCCCGCGCTCTTCGGGTTCATCAGTCGAGGTGGCGATAACGCTCACTGGGCGCCCCTTGGCCTTGCGATAGCCGTAGATGACGTACCCCGACAGACCATAGGCCAGGAACAGGCTGAACAACACGATGGGCGGATGGATATTCACCAGCGCGATGCCCAGGGCCACAGCCACGATCACCGCAAAGGGTACTGTCCGACGACCGCCCACGACCTTGAAGCTGTAGAAGGGCAGATTCGTCACCATCGTCAGGCCAGCGAACAGCGTGACACCCAGCGCCGTCCACGACAACCAGGCGATTTGCGAGGCGTTTCTCCAACCAGCGTCTTCGGCGACGAAGATGAGTCCGATCACCAACGCGGCCGCTGCAGGGCTGGGAAGCCCCTGGAAAAAACGTCTGTCCACCACCCCAATGTTGGTGTTGAAGCGGGCCAACCTGAGCGCTGCGGCTGCGCAATAGATGAACGCCACGATCCATCCCGCCTTGCCCAGACCTTTCAACGACCACTCGTAAACGATGAGGGCCGGCGCAAGGCCGAAACTCACCATGTCGCACAGGCTGTCCATCTGCTCGCCGAAGGCACTCTGCGTATTGGTCATCCGCGCGATCCGACCATCCAGGCTGTCCAGGATGGCTGCGCAGAAGATGCCGATGGCCGCAGCCTCGAAGCGGCCCGACATGGCCATGACGATGCCGTAGAAGCCCGCAAACAGCGCGGCAAGCGTCACCGCGTTGGGCAACACATAAATACCGCGCCGACGCGGCTTCGCGGCGACCTGGATCTCCTCGGGATCAGTTGACGACATCGCTGTCCTTGGAAATCCGGGTCGGGAGCCTCACTGCAGAACGCTTCAGTTGCGGCTCTTGTCCACCAGCTTGTTGGCCTTGATCCAGGGCATCATGGCGCGTAGCTTCTCGCCCACGACCTCGATCTGGTGCTCGGCCATCAGGCGGCGGCGCGAGGTCAGCGTGGGGGCACCGGCACGGTTCTCCAGAATGAAACTCTTGGCGTATTCGCCGGTCTGGATGTCGTGCAGCACCTTGCGCATGACCTGCTTGGTTTCGTCGTTGACGATGCGAGGGCCGGTGACGTACTCGCCATACTCCGCGTTGTTGGAGATGGAGTAGTTCATGTTGGCAATGCCGCCTTCGTAGATCAGGTCCACGATCAGCTTCAGTTCGTGCAGGCACTCGAAGTAGGCCATCTCGGGCGCATAACCCGCCTCCACCAGCGTCTCAAAGCCGGCCTTGATGAGTTCGACCGTACCGCCGCACAGCACGGCCTGCTCACCGAACAAATCGGTCTCGGTCTCCTCACGGAAGTTGGTCTCGATGATCCCGGCCTTGCCCCCGCCGTTCGCGGCGGCGTAGCTCAACGCGACATCACGGGCCTTGCCAGAGCAGTCGGCATGCACGGCGATCAGGTGGGGCACGCCGCCGCCTTGCGCATACGTGCTGCGCACGGTGTGGCCGGGCGCCTTGGGGGCCACCATCCAGACATCCAGGTCCTCGCGCGGAACCACCTGGCCGTAGTGCACGTTGAAACCGTGCGCAAATGCCAGCGAGGCGCCCTGCGGAATGTGCGGCTCGATGTCGTTCTTGTAGACGGAGGCAATCTGCTCATCGGGCAGCAGCACCATCACGACGTCGGCGGTCTTGACAGCCTCGGCCACCTCCGCGACCTTCAGCCCGGCCTTTTCCACCTTGGACCAGGACGCGCCTCCGCGGCGCAGACCAACGGTCACCTTCACACCACTGTCGTTGAGGTTCTGCGCGTGTGCATGGCCTTGCGAGCCGTAGCCGATGATGGTGACGTTCTTGCCCTTGATCAGGCTCAGATCGGCGTCCTTGTCATAAAAAACCTTCATGCTCTCTCCGTTCTTCGTGGTGGGATGGTTGGGGAAACAGGGTGTCGAGGCGACCTGCGATCAAACCCTGAGAATGCGCTCGCCGCGTCCGATGCCACTGGCACCGGTACGCACGGTCTCCAGGATCGACGCCCGGTCGATGGCAACAAGGAATGCATCAAGTTTGCTGGAATCGCCGGTCAACTCGATGGTGTAGCTCTTCTCGGTCACGTCGATGATGCGCCCGCGGAAGATGTCCGCCATTCGCTTCATCTCCTCGCGCTCCTTGCCAACGGCGCGTACCTTGATCAGCATCAGTTCACGCTCGGTGAAGTGTCCTTCTGTCAAGTCGACCACCTTCACCACCTCGATAAGCCGGTTCAGGTGCTTGGTGATCTGCTCGATGACATCGTCGGAACCGGTGGTCACGATCGTCATGCGCGAAAGAGAAGCATCCTCCGTGGGCGCGACCGTGAGGCTCTCGATGTTGTAGCCACGTGCGGAAAACAAGCCCACAACGCGCGATAGAGCGCCGGGTTCGTTCTCGATCAGTACTGCAATGATGTGTTTCATCTGAATCGTCCTCCAGGCACTCAGGCAGCCCACCGGTAGGTGGGCACCCCAGCCTCAAGGTTCGAGTTGAACAGGTTGCGGTGAGACAGGTTCAAGGGTGGATCACGGTGTCCTGGCGCCTCAATCCCCGTCGCAGCGGTAACCGCGCAGGGCGTGAGGGGCAGGAACTCCGGATCAGAGGTCCTCAGAGCCCAGCAGCATCTCCGAGATGCCCTTGCCCGCCTGAACCATCGGCCAGACGTTCTCCGTCGGGTCCGTCCGGATGTCCAGGAAAACCGTACGATCTTTCAGCCGGATCGCTTCTTTCAAGGCCGGCTCGACGTCCGCGGGGGCCTCAATCTTGAGTCCCACATGCCCATAGGCCTCTGCCAACTTCACAAAGTCAGGCAGGGCATCCATGTAGCTGTGCGAATAGCGGCCACCGTAATCCAGTTGCTGCCACTGCCGCACCATGCCCAGGTAGCGATTGTTCAGGGACAACACCTTCACTGGCGTTCGGTACTGCAGGCAGGTAGACAGTTCCTGGATGCACATCTGGATGGAGCCCTCGCCCGTGATGCAGAAGACGTCGGCATCGGGCTTGGCGAGCTTGATGCCCATGGCGTAGGGTAGGCCCACGCCCATGGTTCCAAGACCGCCTGAGTTGATCCAGCGACGCGGCTCATCGAACCCATAGTACTGGGCTGCCCACATCTGGTGCTGCCCCACGTCCGAGGTGACATAAGCGTCCGTGCCACGAGTCAGCCGATGAAGAGTCTCCACCACCATCTGGGGCTTGATCACCTCGGTGCTGGGGCGGTACTTGAGGCATTCCTTGCCTCGCCATTCGGCGATCTGGGCCCACCACGACTGCAACGCCTGCGCGTCGGGGCGCGCGGTAGCTTCGCGAATCTGCACCATCAGCTCGGTCAGCACCTCCTTGACATCGCCCACGATGGGCACATCCACCTTCACCCGCTTGGAAATCGATGAAGGGTCGATGTCGACGTGGATGATCTTGCGCTCAACCGAAGCAAAGTGCTTGGGATTGCCGATGACACGGTCGTCGAAACGCGCCCCGACCGCCAGCAGCACATCACAGTTCTGCATGGTCATGTTGGCTTCGTAGGTGCCGTGCATGCCCAGCATGCCGAGGAACTTCGGGTCAGACGCCGGAATGGCGCCCAGCCCCATCAGCGTGTTGGTGCAGGGGAAACCCAAGAGGTCGGCCAGGGCCCGCAATTCCTGCGAGGCCTCGCCCAGAATGACACCGCCACCGGTGTAGATGTAGGGACGCTTGGCTGACAGCAACAGTTGCACAGCCTTGCGGATCTGCCCCCCGTGGCCCTTGCGGACCGGGTTGTAGGACCGCATGGCGATGGTCTCGGGGTACTCGAACGGCGCTGTCTTCAGCGACACGTCCTTGGGGATGTCGACCACCACAGGCCCAGGCCGCCCGCTGCGGGCGATGTGGAAGGCCTTCTTGATCGTGGACGCCAAGTCCCGCACATCCTTGACGAGGAAGTTGTGCTTGACGATGGGCCGGGTGATGCCCACGGTGTCGCACTCCTGGAAGGCGTCCAGGCCGATCGCCGGCGTAGGAACCTGACCAGTGATGATCACCATTGGAATGGAGTCCATGTACGCCGTGGCGATGCCCGTGATGGCGTTGGTCACGCCCGGGCCAGAGGTCACCAGCGACACGCCCACCTCGCCCGTGGCGCGCGCGTACCCATCGGCAGCGTGCACGGCCGCCTGCTCGTGACGAACCAGCACATGCTCTATGACGTCCTGCTTGTACAGGGCGTCGTAGATGTAGAGCACCGCGCCGCCGGGGTAGCCCCAGAGAAACTTCACGCCCTCGGCCTGGAGGCTGCGTACAAGTATTTCTGAACCGTTAGGGTCGGTCGTGGGGGAACTGGCTTGCGCCGATGCGGCACGCTTGACTTCCGCGGCAGACATGTCCATTTGGAACCTCTGTGAATTTCTCTGACGAAAAACCATTGGTGCACCTCCTGCGCACCCTCGTGGGGCGGATTCGGTGCCTGCTCGGCCTTCTAACAGTCGCGCCGATAGACTGCGCGCTCTGATAAATGACCGCTCGCACTTTGCGAGCCCAGGATTATGCCACTCGCCCTGACTCTCGTGAGTGACTCCCGGCACGGGTGAGATACTTTACAGACTCTGCCCACACATCGACGCACCAGCATTGACCCCTGATCAGGCCCTTGCGGACTTCCTGAAGAGCGTGGAAAAGCGCGCCTTCAAGCGAACGGCCTTTGCTGTCCGCGACGACGAGTCCGCCCTGGACATCGTGCAGGACGCAATGATCCGACTGGCCGAGCGCTACGCCGATCGCCCGAGCGCTGAGTGGCCTCTGTTGTTCCAACGCATTCTGACCAACGCCACGATGGACTGGTTCAGGCGCCAGAAGGTCAAGAACGCCGTCATCACCTCCATCGAGGCTGCAGAGAGCCCGGAGGACGACAGCGGCTTCGATTTGCTCGAGTACCTGGCCCCCCAGGACGAAACATCGGGCACGGAAAGTGCTGCCGACTCCGCCTACCGCTCACAGGTCATGGCGATCATCGAATCGGAGATCTCAGACTTGCCCGCGCGTCAACGGGAAGCCTTCCTGTTGCGTTACTGGGAAGAGATGGATGTCGTTGAAACAGCACAAGTCATGGGGTGTTCGGAAGGCAGCGTGAAGACGCACTGCTCGCGCGCCGTTCACGCCCTTGCCCGCGCCTTGAAGGCCAGAGGAATAGCGCTGTGATCAATACCCTGAAAAGCCCACATCGCACCCGCCTGGACGCCATGGACCCTGAGCATGTGTTCGCTCAGCGCGTCGTTGTCGGCCTGGGTGGACGTGAACCCAGTCTGCAGGCGCAGGTTGAAAGGCGTCTGTCTGCATCAAGGTGGCAGGCTGTGGAATCCGCGCGGCGGGTCCGGCGGCTGAATGCCATGACATCGCAAGCCAGCCTCGCCAGCGTTTCAGGCCCGGTGCAGCTGACGCCCTGGTGGGCGCGGCTGGCCTCCTTGCTACCGGCGCTGGTACTGACGCTGGGACTGATCGTCATCGACCAACTCAACCTGACGCAGCGCATAGAGGCCGCGGCAGAGGTTGACGCCGCTTTGCTGGCAGACGATCTCCCGCCAGCGGCCTATGTTGATCCCGGGTTCGCGGAGTTCCTCAAGCAAGCCCGTCCATGAGGGCCTTCTCCAGATTTCCTATTTGCGTGACCCGCTGGCTGCTGGTGGTGGCTCTGGGTTGCGGCGGATACGCCATGGGTCAACCAAAAGGCACGGCGACGAACCAGTCTGCGGTGCCTTCGAGTTCGGGTCAAACCCCGTGGACGGCCCTGTCCCCACAGCAGAAGCGGGATCTGCATCCGCTCCAGAAGGAATGGCTGGGCCTGACGGCGGATCGGCAGCAGAAGTGGTTGGAAGTTGCCGCCCGAATGCCTTTCATGTCCGACGATGAACGTGAGCGGGTTCGCGAACGGATGTACGAGTGGGCCCGGATGTCGCCGGCTCAGCGCGGACAAGCCCGCCTTCAATTCCAGGAAGTGCGTCAGTGGCCCTCCGAAGACCGGCAGGCCCGGTGGGAAGCCTATCTTGCGCTGACCGACGATGAGCGAACGGCGCTGGCGGGCCAAGCGCAACGCGGCGGCCCGCAGGCTGCCACCTCGGACAGTAAGCCCACAGCCTCCGTGGCGGACATCCAGAAGAAGCACACGGTCGTCGCGCCAGCGCAGACCCTGTCCACCCGCAAGACGGTGGCGCCCACCGTCGTTCAGATCAAGCCCGGCGCAACCACTCAGCTTGTCTCCCGGACGCTTGCACCGCCTGCCCACCAACAGCCGGGCATGCCAAAAATTGCAGCCAACGAAAAATTCGTGGATCCCCTGACCTTGCTACCGAAGCGGGGCCCCCAGGCTGCTGCGATGTTAGGGTCGGCGGCGGATCTCCCCCCTTCGCCATGACGGCCGCGCAGGCGCATACGTCCGGCATGGCCAAGACACTGAGATACGCGGGCATACGGCGCCGTATGGCCAGCTTCCTGTACGAAGGCCTGCTGCTTTTTGGCGTAGTGATGATGGCCGGATTCATGTTTTCGGGCCTGACGCAGCAACGCCATGCCTTGCAAGGCATGCACGGACTCCAGGCCTTCGTGTTCATGGTCCTGGGCGTCTACTTCGTCTGGTTCTGGTCGAAGTCGGGACAGACGGTGGCGATGAAGACCTGGCACGTGCGGCTTGTGGACCGTTGGGGTCAGCCTGTGAAGAGACCACAGGCCTTGTTGCGGTACCTGCTCAGCTGGATTTGGTTCCTGCCCGCGCTGGCGTTGGCTGCGCTGATGGGCACGCCGGGGGGTGCCGGCCTTTGGGTGTGCCTACTCAGTGGGGTGATTCTTGTGGCAGCAGCCGCTCACTGGAGCCCGGACAGGCAGTTTGTGCACGATCTCATCTGTGGAACCCGGCTGATCGACTGCAGGCCCTTGCCGCAGTAGAGCCCTCCCCCACTCCTACAGCCTCAGGCGATGAGCGCAGATTCGAACGGCGGCTTGGCTGGTAATCCGTACAAGGTGCACACGGGGTGGCGCCGGGTAATCCGTGCGGTAGGCCATTCCGCTCGCGGCCTGCGGGCAGCTTGGCAATTCGAGAGCGCCTTTCGACAGGAATGTGTACTGTTCTTGTTGCTCTCGCCGCTGGGCTTGTGGCTGGGGCGCACCTGGGTTGAGCAGGCGCTGTTGGTGGGGTCGGCCGCCCTGGTGTTGATCGTCGAACTGCTCAACTCGGCCATCGAAAGCACCGTGGACCGCGTTTCGATGGAACACCACGAACTCAGCAAGCGGGCCAAGGATCTGGGCAGTGCGGCCGTGATGCTGTCGCTGCTTCTTTGTACTGCCATCTGGGCTTGCGCAGCCTGGGTTCGTTTCTCGTCTTGACAAGATGGCACGCGCCCCTTCACCCTCCAGCCCCTTCACTGTCTGCGTGTATTGCGGGTCGCGCCCGGGTGTAGACCCTGCTCACGTCCAGGCGGCCCGGCAAACCGGTCAGATCATCGGCCAGAGTGGCTGGCAATTGGTCTACGGCGGCGGCAGGGTCGGCTTGATGGGTGTCGTGGCTGATGCCGTACTGGCATCGGGGGGGCGCGTGGTAGGGGTCATCCCGCGCAAGCTGCGTGAACGAGAGGTGGGCCACAACGAGCTGACCGAAATCCACGTCGTGGACACCATGCACCAGCGCAAGCAGATGATGGCCGAGCGCGCCGACGCTTTCCTGGCCCTGCCTGGAGGGATTGGCACCCTCGAAGAACTTTTCGAGGTGTGGACCTGGCGCCAGATTGGTTACCACGACCAACCCATTGGCGTGCTGAACGTCACCAGCTTCTACGACGGCCTTCTGGCCTTCATGCAATCCACGGTGAACAGCGGGTTTCTGGACCAGAACCAACTGGACGGCATCCACGTGAGCAACAACGCGGCCGAATTGCTGGGCCGCTTGCATGACGCCTCGGTCAAGGCGCGCGGCCTGGACGACTATCGCGATATCTGAGCGCTCAGGCTCGCAGGCCAAGAGCGCCGCACACTAGACCGCCGATTCGTCGGTTTCACCCGTGCGAATGCGCACCACCTGCTCCACCGCCGTCACGAAGATCTTGCCGTCGCCGATCTTGCCCGTCTTGGCGGCACGTACCACCGCGTCGATGCAGCGCTCCACATCTGCGTCCTTGACCACGATCTCGATCTTGACCTTGGGCAGGAAATCAACCACGTACTCGGCGCCCCGGTACAGCTCGGTGTGGCCCTTCTGACGCCCGAAGCCCTTGACCTCGGTCACCGTCAGGCCGGACACGCCCACGTCCGCCAGAGACTCTCGGACCTCTTCGAGCTTGAACGGCTTGATGATGGCGGTGATCTGCTTCATGGAACCCTCGGCTTTCGAAATCTTCAAACAGTTTACGCACGGAACCGGGAAGTGATGGGGTACCTCCAGTCGCGGCCGAAGGCACGGTAGGTGATGCGAATGCCTACGGGCGACTGGCGTCGCTTGTACTCGTTGACCTTTATGAGACGGGTCACCCTCTCCACGTCGGCACGGGCATAGCCTCGGTCAACGATGTCCTCCACGCTGCGGTCTTCCTCCACGTACAAGGCCAGAATGCCATCCAGGATGTCATAGGGCGGCAGACTGTCCTGGTCGGTCTGGTTGGGACGCAGCTCGGCAGAGGGTGCCCTCGTGATGATGCGGTCCGGAATGACCGCCCCGCCCAGTTGCTCGTTGCGCCAGCGAGCCAGGCGGTAGACCAGTGTCTTGGCGACGTCCTTGATCACCGCGAATCCGCCGGCCATATCCCCGTACAGGGTGCAGTAGCCGGTCGCCATTTCGCTCTTGTTGCCGGTGGTCAGCACGATGGAACCTGTCTTGTTGGACAAGGCCATCAGCAGCGTGCCGCGGATTCGCGCCTGGATGTTCTCTTCCGTGGCGTCCTCGGCCAAACCGGCGAAGAACGGCGCCAGCCCGGTATTGAAAGCTTCGAACATCGGGGCAATCGGAATCTCGTCGTGGCGAACTCCCAGACGCTCGGCCATGTCTCGTGCGTCGATCCAGGAGATGTCGGCGGTGTAGGGCGAGGGCATCATCACTGTCCTGACGCGGCGAGGCCCCAGGGCATCGACCGCCACAGCCAGCACCAAGGCTGAATCGATCCCGCCCGACAAACCGATGATCGCGCCCGGGAACCCATTCTTGTCCACGTAATCGCGAACGCCCGTGACCAACGCCGACCAGGCCTGCTGCTCCACGCACGGGACAGGGGCAATCTCGCCGTCCACCTGGCCATCGGA
>JBIKMY010000116.1:0-6618 GCA_044358945.1 Rubrivivax sp. | reverse complement strand
TGCGGCACTTCGGGCGTGCGCCACGCCTGTTCGGTTCCCGCCTGGACGACGCCCGGCGCGGCGGCGACATCGACCTGTTGATCGCCACCGACCTGCCGCCCGGGCAGGCCGCGCGGCGCCGGATCGACCTGCTGGCGGATCTCTGGCTCGAGCTGGGCGAGCGCAAGATCGACATCGTGCTGGACGATGGCTCGGTGCCTGCGTCCATCGTTGAGCGCGCGCGGCGAGAAGGGGTGGAGTTGTGACCTTGCCCTTGCGCGCGGCCCTGGATCAGTGCCTGCGGCACGCCAATCTGATGAGGGGTGCGCTGGCGGACCTGCCCAACCCCTTGGACGTGGGTGCTGTGGCGGCCGACGAAGGCTCCCTGATCAGAACCATCGATCAGTTCGTGCTGCGCTTCATCAAGCTGCAAGACACCCTGGGTGAGCACGTCCTCAGGGCCTTTGCCAGCGAAGTGCTTGCCGAGCCGGTGAGCGACCTGCCGCTGATCGATGTGCTCGCCCGCCTGGAGCGGTACGGTGTTCTCGATTCGGCGCAGTGGGCACGTTGGCGTGCCCTGCGGAACTCGCTCACCCACGAGTACCCAGGGCATCCTGAGACGAGGATCGCTGTGCTGGAGGAAGCCCGCGCCGCTGCGGGCGTACTGAGTCGGTTGGTGGAACAGCTCGACTCGCGGCTCCCACGCCAGCGCTGATCGAGCTTCGCACGCTTGACTCTGTAGTCGAAACAAGCAGAGTCAAGGGCCTATCGTTGAGGCCGGCTCAGGTACGGCGACGCTGCTTCACCGCTGCGCCCTCGCCCGCAACCTCCCCACCACCCCCGTGGGGAAGTAGTAAACCGACAGCACGAACAGCACGCCCAGCCACAGCAGCCAGCGGTCGGGCGTGAGCACGGCGGCCAGCACGGGCACGCCTTCCACCGCACCGGCAGCCAGCTTCAGCAGGTCTTGCAGGTAGTTCTGCGCCAGCACGAACAGCACGCTGCCGATGACGGCGCCATACAGCGTGCCCATGCCGCCGATCACCACGATCAGCAGGATGTCCAGCATGATCTCGAAGCTCAGCGTGGTATCCGGGCCGGTGTAGCGCAGCCACAGCGCCAGCAAGGCGCCGGCCACGGTGGCGAACAGGGCGGCCAGCACGGTGGAGGCGGTGCGGTAGGTGACCGTGCGAAAACCCAGCGCCTCGGCGCGGAAGTCGTTCTCGCGGATGGCCTGCAGCACGCGCCCGAAAGGGGAGTTCACGATACGCAGCAACACCAGGAACAGCACCACCACCACCGTGAAGATGAGCCAGTAGGTCAGCGTCTTGCCGTCGATCAGCAGGCCCAGCACCTCGGTCTCGAAGGGCTCGAAGGAGGGGCTCAGCCCCGCGGGGTTCTTGAAGTTCAGGCCGTCCTCCCCGCCCGTGAACTCGCTGAGCTGCGAGGCCAGGGTCTGGAAGGCGGTGGCCACGGCCAGGGTGATCATGGCGAAGAAGATGGCCTTCACGCGCAGGCTGAACAGGCCGATCAGAAAGGCCAGCAGCACCGACAGCACCACGGCCACCGCCAGGCCCAACCCCACCGCCGCCCAGCCCGGGCCCATGCGCTCACTGGCAATCGCCACGCCGTAGGCGCCGATGCCGAAGAACATGGTGTGGGCGAAGCTGACGATGCCGGTGTAGCCCAGCAGCAGGTCGTAGCTGGCAACCAGCAGCACGAAGACCAGGATCTTGGCGGCCACCGAGATGCCGCGCGCACCGGGGAAAAGGAAGGGCGCCAGCGCCAGCGTCACCAGGATGAGCAGCAGCGCCGCAGCGAGCCAGCGGCTGCGCGGCAGGTCGTGGGAGAGCAGGCGGGTCATCATGGCTGGTGTACCCCGTTCATGACTTCACCGGGTACAGGCCCTGCGGCCGCCACAGCAGCACCGCCACCATGAGCGCGATGTTGGAAAACAGCGCCAGCTTGGGCGCCAGGTAGCCGGTGTAGTTGGCCATCAAGCCCACCAGCAACGCACCGACGAAGCAGCCGAAGGTGGAGCCCAGGCCACCGATGATGATGACGATGAAGATCAGCACGTTGACCTGTGCCCCGATCTGCGGTGTGACGCTCTGCTGGTACAGGCCCCACAGCACGCCGCCGAGGCCGGCCAGGGCCGAGCCGCCCACGAACACGCCCACGAACAGGCGCTGGATGCGGTAGCCCAGGGCCTCGACCATGGAGCGGTCCTGCACGCCGGCGCGGATGAGCAGGCCAAGCTTGGTGCGGTTCAAGGTGAAGGCCAGGGCCAGGAAGACCAGCAAGCCGACCCCGCAGGCCAGCACCCGGTAGCGCTCGATGGCGGCCTCGCCCACGTACCAGGCGCCGCGCAGCGCCTGCGGCAGCGGCAGAGCGATCTGCAGCGGGCCCCAGATCACCTTGATGAGTTCCTCACCCACGATCATGCCGCCCATGGTGATGAGGATCTGCTTCAGATGCAGGCCGTAGACCGGGCGCACGATCACACGCTCGAAGGCCCAGCCCGCCGCGCCGGCCACGGCCATGGCCACGAACATGGCGGCGAACACCCCCGCCACGGTGGGCCCGTCGGGGCCGGCCGTCCAGCCCATCACGCTGGTGGCCATGAAGGCGCCGAGTGCGATGAACACGCCGTGGCCGAAGTTCAACACGTCCATGAGCCCGAACACCAGCGTCAGGCCCGAGGCGATGACGAAGATGATCAGGCCCATGGCAAGGCCCGCAAAGGTGAGCGTGACCCAGGTGCTGGCGTTGCCGAGCAGCGGCAGCGCTAGCAAGGGCAGGGCCAGCAGCAGGGCCACGGGGCGCCAGTCGAAGCTGGCGCGGGGAATGGCGGCCATGGCCGCCATGGCCGCCGTCGCCGGCGTGGAAGATGCAGCAGGCTGAGCCGGCGTCGTCATGCGTGTTCCCCCATGCTCAGGCCCAGCAAGCGCCGCTGCAGCGCCTGATCTTCAGCCAGTTCCGCCATCGCACCGCGGTGCACCACGCGCCCGTCGTCCATCACGGCCACGGTGTCGCCCAGGGCGCGCGCCATCATGAAGTTCTGCTCCACCAGCAATATCGTGGTGCGCTGCGCCTTGAGCTCGCGCAGCGCCGAGATCAGGTTGCGCACGATGGCCGGCGCCAGCCCCTTGCTGGGCTCGTCGATCAGGATCAGCGCGCGCGGCTCCACGATGGCACGGCCCACGGCGAGCATCTGCTTCTGGCCGCCACTGAGCTTGCCGGCAGGGTAGAGCCAGAAGGTCTTGAGCGCCGGGAACAGGCTGAAGATCCACGCCAGCCGCTCGCGGTCCAGTTCGTCCGCGTGGCGGGCGCTGCGCGCGGCCAGCAGCATGTTCTCCTGCACGGTCAGGTCGGTGAAGATGCCCATGCTCTCGGGCACGTAGGCGATGCCCTGTTGCGCAATATCGGGCGTGGCCAGGCCGCGCAGCGTCTGGCCGCGGAACTGCAGCTCGCCCTGGCTGGCTGGCCACAGGCCCATGATGGTACGCAGCGTGGTGGTCTTGCCTGCGCCGTTACGGCCCAGCAGCATGGTCACCTGCCCTGCGGGCACTTCCAGGTCCACGCCGTGCAGGATGTGATACGCCCCGATGTGCGTGTGCACGCCGCGCAAGCTCAGCAAGGCGGTCATCGTGCGGCGCCTTCGGCTGCGGGCTCGGCTGCGGCAGCCTCGTCCTCGGCCACGCCCAGGTAGGCCTGCTGCACGATGGGCGAGGCCATCACCTCAGTGGGGGCGCCGTCGGCCACCAGGCGGCCGTTGTGCAGCACCACGATGCGGTCCGACAGCTCGCGCACCACGTCCATCTTGTGCTCCACCAGCAAGATGGTGCGGTCGCGCCGGGTCTTCAACGCGCGGATCAGCTCCAGCACCACGGGCGCGTCGTCCACGCTCATGCCGGCGGTGGGCTCATCGAACAGGTAGACCTTGGGGTCCAGCGCCATCAGCAAGGCCACTTCCAGCTTGCGCTGGTCGCCATGCGGCAGGGCCGCCGCAGGCTTCTCCAGGCGGTCGCCCAGTTGCACCTGGCGCAGCAGCGCCTGCGCCTCGTCGATCCAGGGCTGGCGGTCGCGCCACACCTTGAACAGGTCCAGCCCACCCACCCAGACGCCACCGGCGCGAAGTTGTTGCCGCCCCTGCTCGCGGGCCTGCACGGCCAGACGCACGTTCTCCTGCACCGACAGGTTGGGGAACAGTTGCGTAAGCTGAAACGCCCGCCCCAGCCCCTTGCGGGTGCGCAGCGGGGCGGGCAGCGCGCTCAGGTCCTCGCCGTCGAGCAGCACCTGCCCGGCACTGGCCGACAACTGCCCGCTGATGAGGTTGAAATAGGTGGTCTTGCCCGCCCCGTTGGGCCCCACGATGGCCGTGAGCGTGCCCGGCTCGAAGCGGCTCGACACCGCGTCCACCGCCACGTGGCCGCCAAAGCGGATGGTCAGGTCCCGGGTTTCAAGCATCGGCTTCGGTGCGCGTTGACGCGCAGCGCGTCAACGCTTGTTGCGAATCGGGATGTTGAGTTCTTCAGCCTTGATCACCCGCACCAGCTCCGGCACGCCCCAGGCGAAGGCCGGGTCGTTCTTGATGCGGAAATGGAACATGTCCTGCATGGCCTGGTGGTCTTCCTTGCGGAAGGTCATCTTGCCCTTGGGCGTCTCGAAACTCATGCCCTCCATGGTGGCGATGAGCTTGTTGGTGTTGGTGTCGCCGTTGGTCTTCTTCAGCGCCTCCACCACCGCAATGGCCGCACTCATCCCGCCCGCGGTGAAGAAGTCCGGCGGGTTCTTGAACTTGCTGTAGTGGTTGGCCACCAGCCACTCGTTCACCGGGTTCTTGGGAATGCCGAAGTAGTAGTACAGCGCGCCTTCCATGCCGGGGAAGTTCTTATAAGCCACCATGGCCGGCAGGATGTTGCCGCCCGTGGCCAGCTTGATGCCGTAGCGCTTTTCCAGCTCCAGGTCGGCGATCTTGGGGAAGGGCGTGGGGCTGCCGGCCCAGCCCACCGACAGGTACTTGTTGCCCGGCTGGTCCTTGAGCCTGTCGATGATGCGCTGCAGGCCGGCGGTGAAGTCGGTGGTACCCAGCGGCAGGTACTCCTCGTGCACGATCTTGGCCTTCTTGGTGAACTCCTTGACGGCCTTGACACCGTCGCGCCCGAAGGCGTTGTCGTTGGCCAGGATGGCCACCACGTTGCCCGCCTGGTCCAGCGCGGCGGCGTTGGCCGCGGCGTCCTGGCTGGAATTGCGGCCGGTGCGGAAGATGTACTTGTTCCACTTGTCGCCAGTGATGGAGTCGGCCACCGCCGGCTCCACCAGCAGAATCTTCTTGTACTCCTCG
Organism: Rubrivivax sp.; assembly: GCA_044358945.1. Classification (GTDB taxonomy): domain Bacteria; phylum Pseudomonadota; class Gammaproteobacteria; order Burkholderiales; family Burkholderiaceae_C; genus Rubrivivax. The sequence goes on along the minus strand of JBIKMY010000116.1, from coordinate 1,292 downwards.
GCCACGGGCAGCATGGCCAGCGCCACCGGGCTGGCGGTGGTGCCCACGGCGATGTCCACCTTGTCGTCGGCGTAGGCCTGGGCCAGCACGGCCTTGCCCACATCGGGCTTGGTCTGGTCGTCCTTCTCGATGACCACCAGCTTGCGGCCGGCCACCTTCATGGTGCCGCCCGTGGCGTACTCCAGGCCCATGTTGAAGCCCACGATGGTCTGCTTGGCATAGGCCTCCAGCGGGCCTGTCTTGCCCGCAATCAGGGCGATCTTGATGTCACCCTTGGGCTGCTGGGCCAAGGCGACTGGTGCGGCAACCACCGCCACAGCGGCCAGGCACAGTGCAGTCGCGCGGCGGGTGAAGTGAAGATTTCCAGGGGCAATGGATGGCAGGCGCATGGGGCTCTCCGTCAAAAAAACATTCCAGAACAACGTCAATGAGGCCAGATTACCATCCGCGCCTTGCGCCACGCTGGCGCCACGCCCACGCACTCAAACCCCGCACTTGTATGAAAGGACCCGCCATGGCGCACCCCTTCCTCACCCGTCGACACCTGCTGCTGGCCGGCAGCGCTGCCGCGTTGGGCACGCCGCTGGTGCGCGCGCAGGCTGCCTGGCCCGCCAAGCCGGTGAACATCGTGGTGCCCTTCCCGCCAGGTGGCGGCACCGACGCGTTTGCCCGCCCCTTGTTCGCCGCCATGACCAAGAACACCGGCCGACAGTTCGTCATCGACAACAAGGGCGGCGCCGGTGGCACCCTGGGGGCCGGCGTGGCCGCCCGCGCCGCGGCCGACGGACACAACTTCTTCATGGGCGCCGTGCACCACGCCATCGCCCCGTCGATGTACCCGAAGCTGGACTACAACATCGAGACTGACTTCATCCCCGTGGGGCTTGTCTCCAGCGTGCCGCAGGTCATCGTGGTGAACCCCCAGCGCGTGCAAGCCAGGACGCTGCCGGAGTTCCTGGACTTCGTGCGCAAGAACCCCGGGCGCTTGAACTACGGCTCGGCAGGCAACGGCACCTCGCACCACCTGGCGGGCGAGTTGTTCAAGCTGCAGACCAAGACCTTTATCACGCACATCCCCTACCGCGGTGCCGGCCCGGCCTTGCAAGACCTGATCGCCGGGCAGGTGGACATGATGTTTGATGGCCTGGGTTCTTCAGCAGCCCACATCAAGGGCGGCCGCATCCGCGGCATTGCGGTGGCCTCGGACAAGCGGGCACCGGGCTTCCCCGATGTACCCACCTCGGCCGAAGGCGGCGTGCCCACCTATCAGGTGGCCACCTGGTACGGCATCT
>JBIKMY010000115.1:0-6688 GCA_044358945.1 Rubrivivax sp. | reverse complement strand
TGCAGCGGCAGCATGGGCAGGAAGGGCAGGAAGGCGCTGGCCACCAGCACCGATAGCACGTTGCCGAAGTTGGAACTGGCCGTCATGCGGATGTACTTCAGCAGGTTGCAGAACGTGACGCGGCCCGGCACCACGCCCTCGTCCAGCACCATGAGGCTCTTCTCCAGCAGGATGATGTCGGCCGCCTCCTTGGCGATGTCCACGGCGGAATCCACCGAGATGCCCAGGTCGGCGGCGCGCAACGCTGGTGCGTCGTTGATGCCGTCGCCCAGGAAGCCCACCACGTGGCCCTGCGCACGCAGCGCGCGCACGATGCGTTCCTTGTCGATTGGTGTCAGCTTGGCAAAGACAGGGTGCGCGCCCACGGCCTGGGCCAGCTGGGCATCGTCCAGGGCCTGCACCTCGTGGCCCAGCAGCACCGGGCCGTCCGGCAGCCCCACCTGCGCGCAGACATGGGCGGCCACCTGCGCGTTGTCGCCTGTCAGCACCTTGATGGCCACGCCGTGGGCCGCCAGGGCGCGCAAGGCGGGCGCAGCCGACTCCTTGGGCGGGTCCAGGAAGGCGATGTAGCCCACCAGCACCAGATCGGCCTCATCGCCCACGCGGTACACCGTCTGCCGGGGTGGCAGCTCCTTCATGGCCACCGCCACCAGGCGCAGCCCGACGCCTGACAGCCGCGCGCTGACCTCCTGCACGCGGGCTCGCAAGCGGTCGTCCAGCACTTGTTCCTGCGCCCCCTGGCCGCCGGGCAAGGCCGCCAGACGCACATGGCTGCACACCGCCAGCACCTCCTCCAGGGCCCCCTTGCAAATCAGCTCGTGGTGCTCGTGGTCGCCGTGCCGTTCGGACACCACCACCGACATCCGGCGGCGCTGGAAGTCGAACGGGATCTCGTCGATCTTGCGGTAGCGCTCCTGCAGCTTCAGCTCGGCAGGCAGCTCCACGTGGTCCAGGATGGCGCGGTCCAGCAGGTTCTTCAGCCCGCTCTGGTAATGGCTGTTGAGAAAGGCCAGGGCCAGCACCTCTTCCGAGGGCTGGCCCAGCGGGTCGATGTGCTGGGCCAGGGCGATGCGATCCTGCGTCAGGGTGCCGGTCTTGTCGGTGCACAGCACGTCCATCGCCCCCAGGTTTTGGATGGCGTCCAGCCGCTTGACCACCACCTGGCGCCGCGCCAGGTTCACGGCGCCCCGGGCCAGGGTGGAGGTCACGATCATGGGCAGCATCTCGGGCGTGAGGCCCACGGCCACGGCCAGCGAGAACAGCAGGGCTTCCAGCCAGTCGCCCTTGGTCCAGCCGTTGACCAGCAGCACCACGGGCACCATCACCGCGGCGAAGCGGATCAGCAGCCAGCTCACGCTGTTGAGGCCGGCCTGGAAGGCATTGGGCTCGGTGGGGGTGGCCGTGGCATGCGCAGCCAGCACGCCGAAGAAGCTGCGCGCCCCCGTGTGGACCACCAGCGCCGTGGCTGTGCCGGAGACGACGTTGGTGCCCATGAAGACCAGGTTGGCCTGGGCCAGCGGGTCGGGTTCTGGCGAGGTTGCCGGCGGGTCCGCGAACTTCTCCACCGGCAGCGATTCGCCCGTCAGCGCCGCCTGGGCGATGAACAGGTCTCGCGCCGCCAGCACCCTGCAATCGGCCGGAATCATGTCGCCCGCTGACAGCAGCAGCACGTCCCCCGGCACCAGCTTCCTGATCGGCAGCTCAAGCCGCCCCTGCCGCATCACGGTGGCCGTGTTGCTCACCAGCGCCTTCAGCGACTCTGCCGCGCGGCTGGAGCGGTGCTCCTGCGCAAAGCGCAGCGCGGTGCTGAGCGTCACCATGGTGCCGATCACTACCGTGGCCTTGAGGTCGTGTGTGGCCCAGGAGACAACGGCCAGCGCCGTCAGCAGCAGGTTGAACGGGTCCAGGAAGCAGTGCCACAGGTGCCGCCACCAGGGCAGGGGGCCTTCATGCTCCACCAGGTTGGGCCCGTGCCGGGCCAGCCGTGCAGCGGCCTCGCGCGGGCTCAGGCCCTCCGGGCGCGAGTGCAGGCGGTGCAGCGCCTGAGCGGGCTCGTCACGCGCCACCTCCAGCAGGTCCTGCGTAATGGGATTGGGCGGGGCATCGGGCAGGGCATGGGACCTGCCGCGGCCGGCCAGGGCGTCCTGCAACGGGTGGCGGCCGAAGTGGCCCAGCCTGCGGCGCCGATGCAGGAATCGGCTGAAGGCCGCCCGCAGGCGGGACGGCCGGCTGGTGCCGACCCTGCTCTGGGCCCCGGTCCGCACGCCCTTCGGTGTCGCGCGGGCCTGATCTGAACGCATGCCGAATGCTGCGGCTCGACCGCGCCTGGGGGCTTGACACGGGTCAAGCTCTCCGAGGCGGCTGCGGCCTTGCAGCGCGGCCAGCGGATACGAAGTTATCGGCTTACACCTCGTTCATCCACGGCGGGATGTCTGGCTGTTCGTGCAGCACCCGACAGGCGTCCATGTGCTCTTCGCGCTCTTCGTAGAAGACCAGGCAAGGGTAGCGCCCGAGGCGCCAGAATCTCGGATCTGCGAGCCCAGTTGGTGCGCGTAGCGCGGTGACCCGGACGACGGATGGCGCGCGATGTGGTGGTAGACCTTCTCAAGCTTGTCGATGAACCCCAGGGCAAGCTTCGCGGTGGTTTCCAACAGGTAGTGCTCGATGGCCTCCTCCCCGTCCCTGTTGGCGAGTTCGCGCGGGACGACGTCCTTCACGATTTTCGCGACGCAGTACGGCTGACGACCCGGTCGCGCAGCGTCGCAAAGTACGCGCTGTCTGCCGCAGCGGCCGACTTGGAACTGGCGCCGGCCAGCAGCAATTCCCGCAGGTGAAGGCGCTCCTGGTCTTTACGGATCAGCTCTCGAACGCACTCGCTGCTGGTCCCGAAGCCGCGGCTGCTGACGTGCGCGTCGCGCCGAAGGAGACGGTCGGTACCCTACGCCGTCCTTCTGCCGATCAGCCAGAGCTCCACCGCGAGCCCAGCCGCCAGCAGCACCGAGGCCACCAGGTCGGCAAACACCACCCTGCCAATGGCCGAGTTGTACCCGCCGACCGACATCGCAACGACGATGAAGCTGGCCGCGCTGAAGAGACCAACGCTCAGCGCCGTGATGCGCAGCCACGGCAGCGCGATGGCACTCAGCATCAGCGCACCCAGCACACCGAACAGCAGCGCCCTGTGCTGCAGCAGGATGGCCGTGTTGGGGTCGCTTGCCTCGATCCCGTAGAGCCTTGCCAGGGTGCCCACCCCCATCACGCCAGGAACGGGCAGCAGGTGAATGATGCCTGCCACGAGCAGGGCGACGATGCAGACGTACTTCATGGTTTTCCTCTGAGTTGAATGGGCGGCACGATCACGAAGCTCAAGCCGTCCAAGGGCCACCGGCAGTGCGAGTGCCATGAGAATGCCGAACCGGGCCGTCACGAAGGCGGGCCCGGCGGTCGCGACGATGCCCATGACGGTGAATCCGGTGATCGCGAGAAGGACAGGAAGGTCTTGCATGGAGCGCAGCCACAGCGAAATCGATGCCGTCATCGTGTCGGAGCAGGACGATTCAGGCTTTCAAGAATCGCCTGTCTTGCCGCGCATCTGTGTGGGCCCGGCGCGTGCGCTGTACGCTGGCCCTGGGCTGGACCTGTCGCCGCATTTGAACGTGGCGACGACGATCGCGGTCTCCCTGCGGCTGCCCTTCGAGCTGAGGACTTGGACGAAGCGGGGGGGCTGGTCGCCGTGGCGCTCGCAGGTCATCTGCGTCATCCCGTCGCAGACGCTGCATCACCTGAAGAGCCTCGGGCCCATGGCCTTCCTTTACCTGGACCCGCTCACCGACCGTCGGCAACCGCTGTCCCAGGCCGACCTGCTGCGCGGCCGTGAGGGGCTGCGGCTGGCGGGTCCGCAGATCGGCCTCGATGAGGCCTTCGCCGCTTTTGGGCTGAGGCCTCACACTCCGCGGGATGCGCGCATCGCCCGCGTGGTGCGGGAGATCGAACGCCAGCCCGACGCCTTTGGCCGCTTGCAAGACGCTGCCGCGTTGGCCTGCCTGTCACCGTCGCGCTTCAGGGCGCGCTTCGACGCGGAGCTTGGCCTACCTTTCCGCCGCTATCGTCTGTGGCGGCGCATGGCCGCCGTGATGCGCACGGTCGCCTCCGGGCGCAGCTTGACCGAAGCCGCCCACGCCGCCGGGTTTTCAAGTTCGGCGCACCTGAGCACCACCTTCAAGCGCATGTTCGGCCTGACGGCCAGCGACCTGCTGTCGCTCGGGGCGGTGATCGACGTTTCTGAGGACAACGTGCTGTCTGTGTGCGAGCACCTCGGCCCACCCAGGGTCCATGCGGTGCGAATCGCTTGAGCAAGCTGCGCCTGGGATCCGAGACGCCGGCTGCGAGCCCGTCTCTGCGCCCAACCTGCTGCCCTGAAGCCCCGGCGGACGTTGCAGACGACCATGCTCAACCCGGTGTCAACGCACGGGCCCATGAATTGAATTCATGGGCAGGGCAGGGCGTCCCGCTCCAGCATTCTTTCGCGCGATAGAGAAAAAGGGGAAGCCATGAAGACCCTCACAAGCCTGGCCGCTGCGCTGATCGCTGCGGCCCTGTGCGTCCTTCCCGCTGCCGCGCAGACCCTGAAGAAAGTGGCGGACAGCAATACCGTCACCGTCGCCCATCGTGAAGCGTCGGTGCCCTTCAGCTATCTGGTCGATGGCCAGCCGGTGGGGTTCGCGGTCGACTTGACGGCGGCCATCGTCGAAGACGTGCGCCGGGTGCTGCAGCGGCCCGCACTCAGCATGCGCAGCGTGCTGGTGAGTGGTACCACCCGCATCCCTCTGCTGGTGGATGGCAGCATCGACCTCGAGTGCGGCTCGACCACCCACACCGCCGCTCGCGGCAAGGAAGTGAGTTTCGCCATCAGCCACTTCTACACCGGCACGCGGCTGCTGGTGCGCAGCGGCTCGGGCATCCGCAACTACGCGGATCTGGCCGGCAAGGCCGTGTCCAGCGTGACCGGCAGCACCAACGAAGCGGTGCTGCGCCGCATCAGTGAAGAGCGCCAACTGGGTGTGCAAATGGTGCTGGCGAAGGACTACGCTGAAGCCCTGGCGCTTGTCGAACGCGGCGATGCGCTGGCGCTGGCGCTGGACGACATCCTGCTCTTCGGCCTGCGTGCCAACGCTGCCAACCCGACCGCGCTCGAGGTGGTGGGAGACGCCCTGCAAGTCGAGCCCTACGCTTGCATGATGCGCAAGGACGACCCCGAGTTCAAGGCGCTGGTTGACGGCACGATCACGCGCCTGATGTCGTCGGGGGAGTTCGAGCGCTTGTACGCCCGGTGGTTCATGGAAGCGATACCCCCGCGCGGCGCGGCGCTGACCATGCCGATGAGCGAGGCGCTGCGCAACAACTTGCGCGAGCGCAGTGACCAGCCGGCCTCGTGAGCGCGGGTTCGCGTCTGGGCTCTTGCACGGTCGAACGCTGGGGCTACTCCAGGTATCGGATCGTGTCTACTTCGGCCGCGCTCACGAGCTCGCCTCGCGTACGGCCAGGAAGCTCTCGTGCTCGCCAAACCAAGTAAGCACTTCACGCCACAGAGGTTCGGACTTGCGGCGAAAGTACCCCATGTGCCCGATCGGCCCCAGGCCGCGCTGCGCAGGATCGATGTCCACCGCCTGCCAGCGTGTGTTGCGGTAGCCCGCCATGAAGGCATCGCGCGACGCTGGAGGCGCCCACAGGTCATCCAGCGCGTTGGCTGCAACGATGGGTGTGGTGATGCGGTCAAAGCGCGCCGCGACGTGCGTCATAGCCGGGTCGTCAAAGAAGTAGCGCGGATAGCGGCACCAGTGCTTCCAGTCGCGGTACACGCCCAGCGGCAGATCCTCGCCGAAGCCCAGCCGGCTCCAGGCCAGGTAGCCGTGCCGGCGTACCAGCAACGGGCCCACGATGCGCCACAGGAAAGCGACTTTCAACCGCTCGGCGAACGGCATCCAGCCGTGCCAGCCCGCGCCTGTGGCAAAGGTGTAGAAGCGCGCCACGCGCTCGGCGTTGGGCAACAGGCCGAAGGCGTGACCGCCAAACGAGTGGCCCACCATGAACAGCGGCAGGCTCTCGTGCGCCATCGCGTCGACGGCGGCGGCCAGGTCCTGGTGCGCCCAGTCCAGGTAGGCCATGCGGAATCCCTTGAGCGAGGCTGGGCGGGACAGGCCGATGCCGCGGTAGTCCAGCGTCAACGTGGTGTAGCCCTGCGCGCTCGCGAACTCGGCAAAGGCCTTGTAGAAGAGTTGCGGCACGCCAGTGGCGCCCGCCACGACAAGGTGACCGCGCACGGGGCCGCGGGCCGCGTAGCGCAGCGCGGTGACGGGGATGCCGTCGCGCGGGTGCAGGACGAGGGTTTCAGCAGCAGTCGCCGGTGATGCGTTTGAGATCGTCATTGCTTCAAGCACCTGGTGTGTTGCGCCTGCCAAGGGACAGCCGCAAGAGGCCGACCAGAGCCCTGGAGGCGTCGCTCATGGCCTGCACGCTGCCGGCCACGCGGGCCTGTACCAGCGCGCCCTCGTAGGCCGAAACAATCAGCGCTGCGGCGCCACTCGCCTGTTCGCGTGCCATGCCCGCGCCGGCAAGCGCGTCGGCCAGGCGCGTGCGGATGGCTGCAAAGCCGTCGGCCAGCGCAGAGCGGATCGCCTCGTCATCGGCT
>JBIKMY010000114.1:0-6704 GCA_044358945.1 Rubrivivax sp. | reverse complement strand
GGGGCGGTCATCGCCATCCTGGGCCTGGGCGCGGCCTACACGGGCTACTGTCGCCGCCCCATCGGCATGCCGGCCTTCCTGGCGCTGAACGTCTTGTCACTGGCCCTGGTGTTCGGCCAACCGGTGGTCACCCTGGTGGCCGGCTCGGCCGTGCTGGCCATCCTGGCCTGGCACGCGCGACCGATGCACGACAGCCCGCACGCAGAGCGCTAGCCCCGCCTTCGCGGGCCCAAGTCGGCCGAGCTTGATCCAGCACAGGGCGGGCGAGCCGCCGAGGGGGCAGCATGGGGCACGATGCCCCTGCCTTCCCAGACCGGCCTGAGCGCCTCAGAGGCGGCCCAACGGCTTCAGGCCGAGGGCCCCAACGAATTGCCGCGCGGGCGGCGGCGCACGCTGTGGCGCATCGTGGCGGAGGCCGGGCGCGACCCGATGTCGCAGTTCCTGCTGGCCGGGGTGGCGATCTACCTGCTGCTGGGCGACGTGCACGAAGCCCTGGTGCTGGGCGTGTTCGTGATGGTGACCATCGGGCTGTCGGTGGTGCAACAACAGCGCACCGAGCGCGTACTCGAGGCCCTACGAGACCTGGCCAGCCCGCGCGCCCTGGTGCTGCGCGGGGGTGAGCGGGTGCGCATCCCCGGCCGCGAGGTGGTGCGCGGCGACCAGCTGCTGATCGGCGAGGGCGACCGCGTGGCCGCCGACGGCGTGCTGCTGTCGGCCCACGCCCTGGAGACCGACGAGTCGCTGCTTACGGGAGAGTCGGTGCCGGTGCGCAAGGCCATCGCCGCCAGCACCACCCCGGGGACCGAGGCCCTGGGGGCGATACCTGCAGCGGCACCGGACCCCGCCACCGCCCAGCCTGGCGGCGACGGCCAGCCCTTCGTCTGGGCCGGCTCGGTGGTGGTCAAGGGCCAGGGCCTGGTGCAGGTCACTGCCACCGGTGCGGCCAGCGCCATGGGCCGCATCGGCCACGCCCTGGGCGCCATCGAGACGCCCCACACGCCCCTGACCCTGCAGACGCGCCGGCTGGTGCGCCTGGCCGCAATAGGCGGCGCAGCGGCCAGCCTGCTGTTCGTGCTGGTGTTCGGCTTGACACGCGGGGACTGGCTGGCCGCGCTGCTGGGCGGGGTGACGCTGGCGATGTCGCTGCTGCCCGAGGAGTTCTCGCTCATCCTCACCGTCTTCATGGCCATGGGCGCCTGGCGCCTGTCGCACGAACGGGTGCTGTCGCGCCGGCCGGCGGCCATCGAGGCACTGGGCGCCGCCACCGTGCTGTGCACCGACAAGACCGGCACGCTCACCTGGAACCGCATGGCGGTGACGGACCTGGCCCTGCGGGACGGGCCTGGCCTGCAGGTGTGGTCGACCGAGAGCCCGGGCCCGGACGACGCGCTGCCCGAGGCCTTTCATGCGCTGCTGGAAGCCGCGGTGCTGGCCAGCCACCCCGAACCCTTCGACCCCATGGAGCGCGCCTTCCACGCGCTGGGGCAGGAGCACCTGGACCTCGCCCACGACCACGACGGCTGGGAACTGGTGCATGCCTGGGGGCTGACGCCCGAACTGCTGGCGGTGTCGCATGTGTGGCAGGCCCCGGGGCAGGAAGCCCCCAGCATCGCCGCCAAGGGCGCGCCCGAGGCCATCGCGCTGCTGTGCCGGCTGAGCCCGCAGCAGGCGGCCCCATGGCGCCAGGCCGCGCAGGAGCTCACCGCACGGGGGCGGCGCGTGCTGGCGGTGGCACGGGCCGTGGTGGCAGCGGAACCGGCATCGCCCTGGCCCGCCACCCCGCACGGCTTCGACTTCCAGATGCTGGGGCTGGTGGCCCTGGCCGACCCGCTGCGCCCCGAGGTGCCGGCCGCCGTGGCCGAATGCCGGCGTGCCGGGGTGCGCGTGGCCATGGTCACGGGCGACCATCCGGGCACCGCCCTGGCCATCGCCGCGCAGGCCGGCATCGACACGTCTGGCGGCGTGCTCACCGGTGCCGACATCGAGGCCCTGGACGAAGCCGCGCTGCGCGAGCGGGCGCTGCGCACCAGCGTGTTCGCCCGTGTGATGCCGCAGCAAAAGCTCAAGCTGGTGCAGGCGCTCAAGGCCGGTGGCGAGGTGGTGGCCATGACGGGCGACGGGGTGAACGACGCCCCGGCACTGAAGGCCGCGCACATCGGTATCGCCATGGGCCGGCGCGGCACCGATGTCGCGCGCGAGGCTGCCAGCCTGGTGCTGATGGAAGACGACTTCGGTGCCATCGTCAAGGGCCTGCGCATGGGCCGGCGCATCCTGGACAACGTGCGCAAGGGCATGGTGTTCGTGCTGGCGGTGCACGTGCCCATCGCCGGGCTGGCGCTCCTGCCGCTGCTGCTGGGCTGGCCGCCGCTGCTCACGCCCGTGCACATCGCCTTTCTGGAACTGGTGATCGACCCCGTGTGCGCCATCGTCTTCGAGGCCGAGGGCGACGAGGACGACGTGATGGCCCGCGCACCGCGCGACCCGGCCGCGCCCATCGTCTCGGCGGCACTGGTGCACCTGGGCCTGTGGCAGGGCCTGGTGACGCTGCTGGCGGTGGGGGCCCTGTACGTGGCGCTGTGGACAAGGACGGGCGACGCGGGTCAGGTCCGCGCCACAGTGTTCGCCGCGCTGGTCACCGCCGTGGGTGCGCTGGTGCTGGCCAACCGCTCTTTCAGCCTGGGCCCCTGGGCGTCACTTCGCCGGCCCAACCGGGCGCTGTGGGCGGTGTTCGGCAGCGCTGCGCTGCTGCTGCTCGGGGCGCTGGGCGTGCCGGCCTTGCAGAAAGTGTTCGCCTTCGCACCGCCGAGCCTGCTTCAAGCCTCGCTGGCCCTGGGCCTCGGGGTCGCACTGTGGCCGGTGTTGGGGCTGCTGGCCCGGCGCCGGGGCCTCGGACGGGGCCAGGGCTGAATCAAGGCCGGCCCGGTGCCGACATCATGGCTTGCAGGGTTGGCAGCGCATCCGCCTCGTGCATCGGCTTGTCGTCGCGGATGCGCAGCATGCGTGGGAAGCGCACCGCAATCCCGCTCTTGTGCCGCGGGCTCGCGTTCAGCCCCTCGAAGCCCAGTTCGAACACCAGGCTGGGCACCACGCTGCGCACGGGGCCGAACTTCTCCAGCGTGGTGGCGCGGATGACCTTGTCCACGCGCGCGAACTCGGCGTCGCTCAGGCCCGAATAGGCCTTGGCGAAAGCCACCAGTTGCAAGGCGCCGGGCTGCGCCGGTTCACGCCGGCCGATGGCCTGCACCACGGCCGCGGCCTCCTCGGCGCTGGCCGGGGCCCGGCTCCACACCGCGAAGGTGTAGTCGGTGTAGACGCTGGCGCGGCGGCCATGGCCGGCCTGGGCGTAGATGAGCACGGCGTCCACGGTCAGCGGGTCGACCTTCCACTTCCACCAGGTGCCCTCGGCCTTGGTGCGGCCGCTGCCGTAGCGGGCCTGGCGATGCTTGAGCATGAAGCCTTCCACGCCGCGCTCGCGCGCGGTGTCGCGCAGCGCGGCCAGCTCGGCCCAGTCGGCGGCCTGCACCTCGGGCGACAGGTCGATGCGCTCACCCCCTGCGGAACCCAGCAGCGCCTGCAGCCGTTCGCGCCGCGCCTGCTGCGGCAGGCCGCGCAGGTCGGCCCCCTCGTGCTCCAGCAGGTCGTAGGCCAGGAAGCGCACCGGCGCCTGCGCCAGGGCCTTGCGCGTGAGCTGCTTGCGGCCGATGCGCTGCTGCAGCAGATGGAAGGAGGCCGGCCGGTCCTGCCCTTCGGGCCAGACCAGCACCTCGCCATCCAGCACCGTGCCCTCAGGCAAGCCCTGCGCCTGGGCCACGACCTCCGGGAAACGCTCGGTCACCAGTTCCTCGCCGCGCGACCAGACCCACACCTGCCCATCCCGGCGCACCACCTGGGCACGGATGCCGTCGTACTTCCACTCCACCAGCCAGTCGGTCAGGGGGCCCATCGCCGCGTCCTGCGGCGCCTGGGGCAGCGCGTGCGCCAGGAAGAAGGGGTAGGGATGCCCGGCGTCCAGCGTCGCCGCCCCGTCGGCGGCCACCAGCGCCTGCAGGCGCTGCGCGCTGGGCACCTGCCGCGCATCGGTGTAGCCCATCATGCGCTGGGCCACGGCCTTGGGGTCCAGGCCCGCCCACTGCGCCAGCGCCCGCTGCACCAGCAGCCTGCTCACCCCCACCCGGAAGCCACCGCCAATCAGCTTGACCAGCAGGAAGCGGCCCTGTGCGTCCAGTTCGTCCAGCGCTTCGCGCAGGTGCAGCGCCTGCTCCTGTGGCGACAGGGCCTTCAACGGCAGCAGGCGCTGCTCCACCCAATGCGCCAGGCCCTCGCCGCTGCGGCGCTGTGGCGGCGGCAATACGTGGGCGATGGTCTCGGCCAGGTCGCCCACGGCCTGGTAGCACTCGTCGAACAGCCAGTCATCGATGCCGGCCGCCGCGCAGGCGGTCTGGCGCAGCACCGCCGTGGGCACCACCTGGCGCGGCTTGCCACCGGCCAGGAAGTACACCGCCCAGGCCGCGTCCTCGGGCGGCGCCTGGCCGAAGTAGTCCACCATCGCCGCCACCTTGGCCGTGGTGGCGGTGCTGGCATCCAGGGCCTCGTACAGCTCGGCAAAGCGGCGCATGGCCGCATGATGCCTGCGCCTGCAGGCGAAGGCGCCTCAGGAACCGCCGGGCCTGGTGTCGGTCTCCAGCATCTCCTGCGTCACCAGGGTGATGCCTGACGGCGTGACGTGAAAGCCCCTCGCCTCGTCCGCCGCCTGGTCCACACCCGCGCTGAAGCCGTCCGGCAGGCGGCAGCGCTTGTCCACGATGGTCCGGCGCAGGGTGACGCCCCGGCCCACCCGCGTGTCCGGCAGCACCAGCGAATCCTCCACCACGCTGCCCTCGTCCACTCGGGCCTTGCAGAACAGCACCGAGCGGCGCACCGCGGCCCCGCTGACGATACAGCCGCTGGCCACCAGCGAGTCCACCGCGAAGCCGCGCCGCCCGCCTTCCTCGTCGAAGACGAACTTGGCCGGCGGCAGTTGCGGAATCTGGCTGAGGATGGGCCAGGTGTCGTCGTACAGGTTCAGCTCCGGCAGCACGCGCGTGAGGTCCATGTTGGCCTCCCAGTAGGCGTCCACGGTGCCCACGTCGCGCCAGTAGGGCCGCCCATCCACGGAGTTGATGCAGCTGCGCGCGAAGCAGTGGGCGAAGACGCGCCGGCCGTGGATCAAGCGCGGAATCAGGTCGTGCCCGAAGTCGTGCGTGGAGCTTGCATCAGCGGCGTCACGCGCCAGTTCGGCAAACAGCAGATCGGCATTGAAGACGTACACGCCCATGCTGGCCAGGGCCATCCCCGGGCGGTTGGGCAGCGGGGTGGGACAGGCGGGCTTCTCTTCGAAGGCCACGATGCGTTCGTCCTGGTCCACGGCCATCACGCCCAGGCCGCAGGCCTCAGCCACCGGCACCTCGATGCAGGCCACCGTCAGCTCCGCCCCCCGGTCCACGTGCTCCTGCAGCATCACCGAGTAGTCCATCTTGTAGACATGGTCGCCGCCCAGCACCAGCACGTGGTCGGGGCGTGCCTCGCGGATCAGGCCCTGGTTCTGCCACACGGCGTCGGCCGTGCCGTCATACCAGCCCTCGCCGTGCCGCTGCTGGGCCGGCGCCAGGTCGATGAACTCGCCCAGCGAGTGCGATAGAAAGCCCCAGCCGCGCTCGATGTGGCGGATCAGGCTCTGCGCCTTGTACTGCGTGAGCACGCCGATGCGGCGGATGCCGGCGTTGACGCAGTTGCTGAGCGTGAAATCGATGATCTTCAACTGCCCCGCAAATGGCACCGCTGGCTTGGCCCGGCCCTGCGTGAGCTGCTGCAGGCGGCTGCCTCGGCCGCCGGCCAGCACCATGGCATAGGTGCGCTGGGTGAGGTGGTTGCGGGGCAGGTGGGGCATTGGTGCGGGCAAGGTGCGCGAACGGGAGCCTAGCCGCCCCTTCCCCGCCCTGATTGCCCACACGCAAGGCGCGGGAGCATCTCTGCGGACCACCTTCGTCATCTTCATGAAGCGATCAAGGCGCACACTGCCCTTGCCTTCATCCACCCCGCCCGCCTGGTGCCCGCCGTACAGCCATTGCCAGCCCCATGACCGTCCGCCATCTCGACCAGCTCTTCGCCCCCCGCTCCGTGGCCGTCTTCGGCGCGTCCGACCGCCCCGGCAGCGTGGGCGCTACCGTCTGGCGCAACATCCGCCAGGGGGCCTTCGCCGGCCCGCGCTGGCCCGTCAACCCCAAGCGCGAGCGGCTGGGCGAGGACGCTTGCTTTGCCGACGTGGCCAGCCTGCCCGAAGCGCCGGAGCTGGCCGTCATCTGCACACCACCGGCCACGGTGCCCGGGCTGATCGAGGCCCTCGGCGCGCGCGGCACCCGCGCCGCCGTGGTGCTGACCGCCGGCCTGGACGCCGCCACCAAGGCGGCCATGCTGGCGGCGGCGGGGCGCCACCTGCTGCGCATCCTGGGGCCCAACTGCCTGGGGCTGCTGGCCCCGCATGCGGGCCTGAACGCCAGCTTCGCGCATCTGGACGCCCAGCCCGGCAGCCTGGCCTTCGTGTCGCAGTCCGGCGCCCTGGTCACCGCCTTGCTGGACTGGGCGGCCGCGCGCGGCATCGGCTTCTCGCACTTCGTCTCCCTGGGCGAGCATGCCGACGTGGACTTTGCCGACCTGCTGGACTGGCT
>JBIKMY010000003.1:0-23026 GCA_044358945.1 Rubrivivax sp. | reverse complement strand
CCAGGGACACGAAATCGAAGTGCCGCAGGATCATGTCGATGCCGATGGCTGCGGCAGGCACCTCGATCATGGCGCCCACCTCGGTAACGCCATAGGCCAAGCCCACGCGGTCGAGTTCTGCCCGAGCGCGCTTCAGAGCGTGGAAACACGCTTTGATCTCCGAAAGGTGCGCCACCATGGGAATCAGGATGCGTACTTTGCCGAAGGCACTGGCCCGCAAGATCGCGCGCAGCTGTTGCTCGAACATCGTGGGCTCGGACAGGCTCCACCTGATGGCCCTCAGCCCGAGGGCGGGGTTCAAGGTGTGTTCGTGCCGAAGCTCCTGAGCACTCATCTGGTCCAGGGGCTTGTCCGCCCCGACGTCGACAGTCCGGATGGTGACAGGCAAGCCCTGCATGGCGACGACGGCAGTCTGGTAGGCCTGGAACTGCTCTTCCTCGTCCGGCAACTTGCCATCACGGTTCATGAACAGAAACTCGGTACGGAACAACCCCACACCCACCGCTCCGGCTGCCAGGGCTCCACGCGCGTCGCCGGGCAATTCGATATTCGCCAGCAATTCGACCGGGTGCCCGTCCAGCGTGACGGCTGGCGTGTGCCGCAGGCGGTCCAGCCGGGCACGCTCGAGTTCGCTCTGACGCTGGCGAAAGCGGTATTCCTCCAGCACGATGGCCGAAGGGTTGACCACTGCAACGCCGGCATCGCCGTCGATGACGACCCAGTCGTCCTGCCTGATGATGCGACTGGCCTCGCGAGCGCCCACCACCGCCGGGATGTCGAGGCTTCTAGCCACGATGGCGGTGTGGGAGGTCTTGCCGCCCACGTCGGTGATGAAACCCGTGAAGATGCTGCTCTTGAACTGCAGCATGTCCGCAGGCGCAATGTCGCTGGCCACCAGCACCAAGGGGTCCTCGCCTGCGAAGTCGCGCGGCACGGCGACGCCGGTGCGTCCTGCGCCGGAACTGGCTGACAGGGCCTTGAGAAGGCGCTCGACCACCTGTTCGAGGTCCGCCTTGCGCTCGCGCAGATATGCGTCCTCCATTTCGTCGAACTGCCGCGCAAGCACCTCGAGTTGGGCTGACAACGCCCACTCGGCGTTGTAGTGCCGCTCCAAGATCCAGTCCTTGGTCGCCTCGGCCAGCGCGTCGTCATGCAGCAGCATGAGGTGGACATCGAGCAGTGCGGAGAGTTCGGCTGGCGCGTCCTCTGGCAACGCACGCTGCAAGACAGTCAATTCACCGGCCACCGTGTCGCGCGCGGACTTCAAGCGCTGGACCTCGGCGCCCAGGTCTTGCGGCGCGACGAAGTAGTGCGCAACGTCGACGCGGCTGGAAGCCACCAGCACGGCCCGCCCGATGGCCACGCCCCGGGAGACCGGCACGCCAAAGACCTGGATGCTCATGCGGAGAATGTAGCGCAGCCGTCAGCGGCAAAAAGGGCAGCAGGCCGGCGCTTTGCGCTGGCCCACCAAGGGCAGACCTTTGCGCCGCCGGGGCCGCCGGCTCACTGCCCTTCGCCGAACTTCGAATCGATCAAGTCGCGCAGTGCTGCCATCGCCTGCTCCTCGTCAGGACCATGGGTCTCGATCTCGACCTCGGCGCCCAGCCCTGCAGCAAGCATCATGACGCCCATGATGCTCTTGGCGTTGATGCGCCTGCCCGCCCGGGCGAGATGGATGTCGCAGGCGAAGGTGCCCGCGAGCTTGGTGAGCTTGGCTGAAGCGCGGGCATGCAGCCCGAGCTTATTGCTGATGGTGATGCTGGACTTGATCATTCGGGCCTACCTGCACGGACTGATTCTGTGGCCTGACGGTGCTGACCTGCATGACACCCTGCACCGCGCCGTCCACGGCCCTGCCCACCAACCGGTCCAGTGATTCGTTGGCGTAGCACAGCACGCGCCACAGCATGGGCACATTCACGCCAGACACGACGCGGACGCGCACGCCGTCGGCCACGCGCAAGGCCGTGTTGCAGGGTGTGGCCCCGAAGACGTCGCACAGCACCAAGGCCTGCCCATCGCCAACCTCATCACGCAAGCGACTCTCGATCTCCTCGGGGCTGTCCGACGGCAGGACATCCACCCACCGCAAGGTCGCGGCACAGTCGGGGAACGCATGCGTTGCGACCCTCGCAAGGGACGAGGCCAGGGGCGCATGGGCAAGCACGATGAGCTGGATCATGGCGGTTTGGGCGGGGTTCAGGCCTGGGCCGCGGGCTGCAACGGCCGGCCACGCACCAAAGGATGAAGGTACCAGAAGTACGACAGCGCGCAGCAGGCCCCCAGCAGCGCAAAGGACAGCCTGAAGGCGCTGGCCTCCTCCATACCGGCCTGACGAAAGGCGTCAACAGCCAGTCCGATGCCCCATTGGATGCAAAACACCCCGGAGAAGATCACCAGGTTGAAGGCCGACAGCGCACGCCCCGCCAGCGCTGCAGGAAAAGCCTGACCGACCGCCGGCTGGCTCAGGGAGACGAAGGTGCAGCTCACGCACCACAAGGACCAGAGCGCCGCCGTGGCGGGTTCGGGGTCCAGCAGGATCCAGCCCAGCACCAGGAGGTGACACGGCAACCCCCAGGTCATGATCTGGTGCGCCTGCAAGCCTCTGCGGGCCAAGCGCGGCATGCACACGCCCCAAAGCATGAAAGACACCAACATGCACAAGTTGATGACGAACAAGCCCCCAGCGGCCTGCTCAGGCGTGAAACCGGCCAGCCGGGTCATCCAGGGTCCGGCCCACAAGGTCTGCACGGCGATCATCCCGCCGTAGGTGAAGAAGCCTATGGGCGCGCTGCGCAGGAACACCGGATGCAGGAATACATCCCGGTAGCCATGGCGAGGCACCGTGCGGCGCGGGTCCTCTGGCGGGGAAGCCGGGTCTCGGGGCACCCACCACAGCATCAGCGCCATGGCCAGGAGAAGGCCGGCCCCCAACACCCAGAACAGCCCTCGCCAACCCCACACCGGCAGCAGCCACTGCACCGGCAGCGTGGAGGCCACCATGCCCAGCGATCCTGACATCAACATCCAGGAGTTGGACCGGAACTGGGCAGCCTGGGAAAAGCGCAGACGAAAGCAGGTCAGCGGGGCCATCAGGCCGGCGGCCAGCCCCATGCCGGTCAATACCCGCGCCAGGATCAGGCTCGGCAGGCTCTGCGCCAGGGCAAAAGCTGCACAGCCCAGCACGGCAAGCGTCGTCAGGAACAGCAGCACGCGCTTCGGCCCCAGCCGGTCCAGCGCCTGCCCCAGGGGCAGTTGCAGGGCCGAGAAGCCCAGGAAGTAAGCCCCAGCCAACAGCCCCAGATCCGCAGCCTTGAGACCCAGCTCAACGCTGAAAGACGGCGCCAGCGTGGCGGTCACCGCCCGGAGCAAGGCAGAGAAGAAGTACGCGAATGCAAACGCCAGGAAGATCCTGACAGCAAGCGCTGGCGAAACCGGGGTCGCGGTCATCGACGGTTCAGCGGATCACGGCCCGAACCTCAGGGCGCCGAAGTAGGTGTCTGCAGCCTCCGAAGCGGGCGTGACGCCCAGCACCGTGGCCTGGAAGACCACCGTGCCGCGGGAAAAGACTGCCACCTGTCCGGAAACCGGCTTGCCATCGGGATAGCGCCCGTCGAGGACCCAGCGGCCGCTGCTCGGGTGCGGCGTCTGCCCCTTCACGGTGTGCGGGCGCTCTTGCGCCTTGGCGTCGCCCAGATTGACACGGGCGCCCTCTTGCAGCGCCTGCAAGGCCGCAGCCACTCGGGCAGGGTCGCCGACATCAGCCCAGGCCAGCCCCCAGGTGGCTTCGGCAGCCTGGCAGGCATGCAGGGTCAGCTTGACGGGCTGGCCCGCCAGCAAGAGCTCGCGGGCGTGGGCTGCCGGCTTGCAGGGAAACAGGGCCACGGATTCGGCCGCGCCCACCCGCACCTCGCGCCAGTCCAGGGCGGGCGCGCAGGCCACCAGCACGCCCGCAGACGTGGTGCAGCACAACGAGCGCCAGAATCCTCGCAAGGTTCGGCCCCCTCAGGCCAGCACGTCAGCCACACCGGCGGCATGGGCCTGCTGGTCGGCGTGGTAGCTGGAGCGCACCATGGCGCCCACGGCGGCGTGGGTGAAACCCATCCCTGCCGCCTCACGCTCGAACATGCGGAAGGTGTCGGGGTGGACGTAGCGGCGCACAGGCAGGTGATGGCCGCTGGGCGCCAGGTACTGGCCGATGGTGAGCATGTCGATATCGTGCTCGCGCATGTCCCGCATCACCTGCAGGATCTCGTCGTCGGTCTCGCCCAGCCCCACCATGAGGCCGCTCTTGGTGGGCACGCCCGGTACGGCCTGCTTGAACTTGTTCAGCAGGTTCAGGCTGAACAGGTAGTCGGAGCCTGGCCGCGCTTCCTTGTAAAGGCGCGGGATGGTCTCGAGGTTGTGGTTCATCACGTCGGGTGGGGCCTCGCGCAGGATGCCCAGGGCCCGGTCGTCACGGCCACGGAAATCGGGCACCAGGATCTCGATGCGGGTCTCGGGCGAGAGTTCGCGCGTCTTGCGGATGCACTCGACGAAGTGGGCAGCGCCTCCGTCACGCAGGTCATCCCGGTCGACGCTGGTAATGACCACGTACTTCAGGCGCAGCGCCGCAATGGTGAGCGCGAGGTTGAGCGGCTCGTCCGCATCCAGCGGGTCGGGCCGGCCGTGGCCGACATCGCAAAAGGGGCAACGGCGCGTGCACTTGTCACCCATGATCATGAAGGTGGCCGTGCCCTTGCCGAAGCACTCGCCAATGTTGGGGCACGAGGCCTCCTCGCACACCGTGTGCAGCTTGTGCTCGCGCAGGATCTGCTTGATCTCGTAGAAGCGCGTGCTGGGCGAGCCCGCCTTGACGCGGATCCACTCTGGCTTCTTCAGCACCTCTGCCGGCACCACCTTGATGGGGATGCGCGAGGTCTTGGCCTGGGATTTCTGCTTGGCGGTGGCGTCGTAGGCGGGGGGTGCGGGTTCGGTCATGGTGAGCACCAGGGCAGCCATGGACGACTGCACCCGGGAACGCTGCGTGGGTGCGAGATGGTATCGGCTTGGCCTGTCCTCAAGCCGACAGCAGGGACTGAAGGCGCTGCGCCAGCACGGCCGCCACGTCGTCAGCGCCGGCCGTCACCCCCAGACTGCGCAGGTCCACCGTCTGCAAGCCAGCATAGCCGCAAGGGTTGATGCGCGTGAAGGGCTCCAGATCCATGTCCACGTTCAGCGCCACCCCGTGATACGCGCAGTGCCGCGTTACCTTCACGCCCAGCGCGGCGATCTTGCCCAGGCCTGCGAAGGGGTCGGCGCCAGGCGGCGCGGGCGCCAGCGGGCGGTGGTCGAAGGGGTTGTCCAGCCCCACGTAGATGCCGGGGGCCGTGCGGATGCGGTGGCCGGTGATGGCAAGGCGCTCCAGGGTCTGCAGCACCGCGGCTTCGAGCCGGTAGACGTACTCCTTGACGTAGATGCCCAGCCGCCGCAAGTCCACCAGGGGATAGGCCACGACCTGCCCCGGACCGTGGTACGTCACCTGTCCCCCCCGCTGGGTCTGCACCACCGGGATGTCTCCCGGCATGAGCAGGTGCGCCGGCCGTCCGGCCACGCCCTGGGTGAACACGGGATCGTGCTCCACCAGCCACAGCTCGTCTGCGGTGTCAGGCAGACGGGCGTCGGTGAACGCCCGCATCTGCTGCTCGATGTCGCCATAAGGCCGGCGACCCAGCCACCGCACCTGCACGCCGGCGCCTACAAGACCACCTTGACCATGGGGTGCGTGGACAAGGTGCGGTACAGCTCGTCGAGCTGCTCCCGGCTGTGGGCTGTGACGGTGATGGTCACGCCCAGGTACTTGCCGCCGCTGCTTTCACGGCGTTCCACGGTGGCGGGGTCAAAGCCGGGGTCGAAGCGGCAGGCCACATCGACAACGGCCTCTACGAAGCCCTCCACATGGGCGCCCATCACCTTGATGGGAAAGGCGCTGGGGTACTCGATGAGGCTTTGCTCGGGGGGAATCTCACGCATGTGCAGGTCTCCGGCAGCGTTCGTCGCTCCTGGCAGGGGTCAGATGCCCTGTTCCTTCTTGGCCTGCTGGTAAGCCTCATACAGCTTGGCGTACACCGGCCCCGGGCGGCCGCGCAGCGCGCCGTGGCCCACGCCCTCGCCATCCAGCCGGGTGACGGCCAGCACCTCCTTGGTGGCCGAACTCAACAGTACCTCGTCGGCCGTGAGAACCTCGTTCTCGGCAATGGGGCGCAGGTGGTAGGGCACGCCGCTGGCCTCGCACAGTTCGCGCAGCAGGTCAAAGCGGATGCCTTCCAGCACATGAGATGACTTGGGCACGCCCAGCAAGGCGCCCTCCTTGACGATCCAGACGTTGCAGGCGGCCGCCTCGGTCAGGAAGCCATCGCGGAACATGATGGTCTCCACAGCGCCGGCATCTGCAGAGATCTGTCGGGCGAAGACATTGCCGAGCAGGGAAGTGCTCTTGATGTCGCCGCGCTCCCAGCGGAAGTCGCTCGCCGTCACGCAGGCCACGCCCTGATGCCGCTGCTCGAGCGTGACAGGCTTCATCGGGTTGGCCATCATGAAGACGGTGGGCTCCAGGCCCGGTGGCATGACATGGTCGCGCGGGGCCACGCCGCGGGTGATCTGGATGTACACCAGCTGGTCCTCGGCGGCGGCCTTGTCGAACACCGCCGCCACCAAGGGGCGCACACGCTCCAGCCACTGCGCGCGGGTGAACGGGTTGGCGATGCGCATCTTGCCCAGGCTGCGCTCCAGGCGCGCCATGTGAGCGTCAAAACGGAACAGGCGCCGCCCATAGACAGGCACCACCTCGTAGAGGCCGTCACCGAAGATGAAGCCACGGTCCATGACGCTGACTTTGGCCTCGTTCAAGGGGGTGTAGACCCCGTTCAAGTAGCACAGGGTGTCGGGCAATGCGGCCATGACGGGCAATCCTTCCTGGGGTTCGGTCTCGAAGCAGCGAAATGCGGGGCGCTCACTTGATCCACAGCCGAAGCGAGTCCCACGCGCGGCCCAGCAGGCCCGCCAACTCCACGGGCTCCTGCACCACCAAGGGCAGCGAGGCCACGGAGGCGCCGGCGGCCGTGGTGACCTGTATGGTGCCCACCTTCTGGCCGGCGGCCAGGGGTGCCACGAGCGGGTCGTTGCGCTGGATCACGGTCTTCATCTGCGCGCCAGAGCCCTTGGGTACCGTCACGAAGACCGCACCACCGGGCGCACCCAGCTTCACCTCGGCTGCCTTGCCCTTCCATACCGGCACGGTAGCCACCGGTTTGCCAGCGTCGAACAAGCGCACGGCGTCCCAGGCCTGCCAACCCCAGTTGAGCAGTTTGAGGCTCTCGCTGGCACGGGCCTCGCGCGAGGCCGTGCCCATCACCACCGAAAGCAGCCTGCGCTTGCCATTGGGCATGTCGCGCTGGGCACTGGCCACCAGGCAGTAGCCGGCCGACTCGGTGTAGCCCGTCTTCATGCCGTCCACTGAGGTATCGCGGCCCAGCAGCATGTTGCGGTTGTCCTGCTTGATGTTGTTGAAGCTGAACTGCCTGATCGAGTAGTAAGGGTAGAAGTTGGGGTGGTCGGCAATGATCCTGCCGGCGATCACGGCCATGTCACGCGCGGTGCTGTGGTGGTTCGCCTCGGTCAGGCCGGTCACGTTGCGAAAGCTGGTGTTCTTCAAGCCCCAGGCCTGGGCCTGGCGGTTCATCATCGCCACGAAGCTGTCGAGCGAGCCGCCCACGGCCTCGGCCAAGGCCACCGAAGCGTCGTTGCCGCTTTGCACGATCATGCCCTTGAGCAGCTCATCGACCGTGGGCTTCATGGTGGTGTCGATGAACATCAGCGACCCACCGCCCTTACGCTCTGCCCAGGCCCGTGCAGACACCGGGATCGGCTGCTCCAGACTCAGCTTGCGGGCCTTGAGGGCGTCGAAGACGAGGTAGGCGGTCATCAACTTGGTCAGGCTGGCGGGATCCGCCGGCACATCCGCCTCGCGCTCGGCCAGCACCTGGCTGCTGGCCAGATCGATGAGGACGTACTGCCGCGCGGCAATGTCGGGAGGCTGCGGTGTCTGCGCCTGCACCACACCGGCCAGCGCAAAAGACAACAGCAGGGCGATCAGATGTTTCATGGAGGGCATTTCATGGATTCACGCAGGTGCCACCCCGCCGGAGCGCAGCACGAGGCTCTTGAGCAGGGGGAGCTGACCATGGAAGAAGTGGCCGGCACCCGGCACGACGGTGACCGCAATGGTGTGGGGGCGGGCCCAGTCCAGCACGCTGGACAGGCTGACGATCTCATCGGCCTCGCCGTGAATCACCAGGCTGTCCTGGGGCACGGGCGCCACGGCGAAGCTCTGCACCGCAGGCCCCACCAGGATGATGCGTTCAGGCGCAGCCTCACCCTCCAGGCGCGTCGCCACCTGGGAAGCGACATAGGCGCCAAAACTGAAGCCCGCCAGCACCAACGGTTGCCCAGGCTCACGGAAACCCTTCAGCACGGCCAGCGCGTCGTCGACCTCGCCGCGGCCCTCATCCCACACCCCCTGCGAGGCGCCTACGCCCCGGAAATTGAAGCGCACGGCGCGCCATCCGAGCTGGACCAGGGCACGCGCCAGCGTCTGCACGACCTTGTTGTCCTGCGTACCGCCGTGCAGGGGGTGGGGATGGCACACCAAGGCCAGGCCCCGGGGCAGGCCAGCGGGCTCGTCCACGGCGCACTGCAACGTGCCGGCCGGGCCCTGCAGGATCACCTGCCGGGTCTGGGCGTTCATCAGCGGCCTACGTCGGCGGGCAACACCAGGCGCTGCACGACCTGGCCGTTCTTGAGATGCGACTGAACGATCTCATCGATGTCCTGCTGGTCGACATAGGTGTACCAGACCGCCTCGGGGTACACCACCGCCACGGGGCCGCCAGCGCATCGGTCCAGACAACCGGCCTTGTTGACCCGCACGCCCCCCGGACCGTTCAGTCCGGCTTCCTTGACCAGCTTCTTGCAGTGGTCGAAAGCGGCTTGGGCGTCATGCTGCGCACAGGCGGCCTCGCCGTTCTTGCGCTCGTTCAGACAGAAAAAAAGGTGGCGCTCGTAGTAGCTCATGAGTTTGGAAGGTGAACAGTCGCCGATTCTAGGGATGACCCACGCTGCGCCCTCATCGGCCGGCTTCAGCGGGTGCCGGCCAGACGGGCTATCAGCCACCCCATGGCGGCGTAGGGCCACAGCCAGCCCACCCACTGGGACATGCCATGAAAGCGGATGAACTGGCCCTGTTCCCACAGTTGCAGGCTGGCGGCGAAGTAGGGGTCCGCCGGAGCCGAAGCTCCCAGCAAGACCGAGGTCACCAGGGCCGCCAAACCCAAGACAGCGGCCAGCCGGGGTCCCAGGCGAGACGCGACCAGAATCAGGACGCTACCCACGGCAAGGCCTGGCATGACAGCCGGTGTCAGCCAGGCCCAGGCGTGGACCGGTCCGAAGTTCAAGGCAGTGGACAAGGCTGTGGTGGCCAAGGCCAGGACGAGGATGAGCAGGGCGACGACCAGACGTCGCCACCCTGGGCGCAGCACCGCAAACGTCAGCATGCAGGGGGCCGCCAACCCCGCAGCCACGGCAGTGCCCTCCATCCAGGGCGACAGCATGGGGCGCAGCGCACCGCCTTGGACCACGGGCGGCGCCACCATCCCCTCCCAGGGCGTGCCGGCCAGCAACTCGGGAATCCATGCGCGCAATTCCTCGAACACCTGGCCCAGGCCCAGCGGCACTGGCGCGGGAAACAACAGCGCCACAGGCCAAAGCAACAGCAGCACCAGCGCAGGGCTGGCCTGTGACTCGAACCAGCGCAGGCGCCACATCCGCCAGCGGTCGACCCACCCCAGCCCCACCAGCGCCAGGGCCAGGCACACCCCCATCACTGCGCCGCCCGCGTTCAGGGCCCAGTCGCGCCCGGAAGGCACGCGCCGGGGAATAAAGTGCTGCGTGCATTCCATGGCGTACGACAACAGGGCGGGCAGGCACAGCGCCGCCAGCGCTCCCAGCGCCAAAGGCACCCCCGAGCGCGCCCAACCCAAGGCCAGCAGCGCCCCCAGCGGCGCATAGCCCAGGAAGTTGGACAGCTCATCGAACCGGTTGCGCCAGGGGGGCCACGTCAGCCAAAGCAATTCCGACCAGGCGGCTCCGGCCGGCCAGCGCCATCCACTGAACGGGTACAGGCTGGCGTAGACCACAAGCAGCGCATACACCAGCGCCAACGGAAGGGCAGTGCTGCGCTGCCGGAGCATGGCCGATCAGAAGGGCTTGACGACCACCAGCATCACGATGGCCGCGAACGCGAGGACCGAGACTTCGTTGAAGACACGAAACCAGCGATGACCTCGCCGATTGGTGCCGCGCTCGAACCCGCGCAGCAACGCGCGACAGACGTGGTGATACCCAATGACCAGCACCACAAGTGCCAGCTTGGCATGCATCCAGCCCTGCCCCGCCCCCAGGCCCACGCCATAGAACAGCCACAGCAGGAGGCCCAGTGCCAGGGCAGGCCACATCAGGATGGAAGAGAAACGCAGAAGCTTGCGCGCCATGAGCAGCAGGCGCTCGCGTTCGGCCACGCTGTCCGGGGGCACCATCGCCAGGTTCACAAAGAACCGGGGCAGGTAGAACAGGCCCGCGAACCAGCTGGCCACGAAGATGATGTGCAGGGCTTTCACCCAGAGGTAACTGCTGGCCATGACGCGATTATGGAGGTCAGAAAAAAAGCCCCGGCCATCAGGCCGGGGCTCAAAAGCCTCATCGCTGTCAAGGCGCTGAAGCACCTGCTCAGGGAGGAAAAGCAGGGGACAACAGACCTGACGGTCTATCATCCAAGATCAAATTTAGCATAGCGAGACTCCCCCGTGAACGGTACCTTCGCCCCCTTCCCCGCCAACCGTCCGCGCCGGTTGCGCCGTGACGCCGCCACCCGCGCCCTGGTGCGCGAACATCGTCTGGCCCCCGAAGACCTGATCCTGCCGGTGTTCGTACTGGACGGCCAGGGCCAGACCCAGGACGTGGCCAGCATGCCGGGCGTGCAGCGCCTGAGCGTGGACCGCCTGTTGCCGGTGGCCGAAGCCTGCGTCCAGTTGGGCGTGCCGGTGATGGCGCTGTTCCCCGTGATCGACAAGGCGCTGAAGACGCCCGACGGTCGCGAAGCGACCAACCCGGACGGCCTGGTGCCGCGGGCGGTGCGCGAGTTGAAGGCGCGCTTCCCCACCCTGGCCCTGCTCACCGACGTGGCGCTGGACCCCTTCACCAGCCATGGCCAGGACGGCC
The DNA here is from genome assembly GCA_044358945.1 of Rubrivivax sp. Classification (GTDB taxonomy): domain Bacteria; phylum Pseudomonadota; class Gammaproteobacteria; order Burkholderiales; family Burkholderiaceae_C; genus Rubrivivax. The sequence continues at coordinate 11,713 of JBIKMY010000003.1, read as the reverse complement.
TGCTGGACGACACCGGCTACATCCTGAACGACGTGACCGTGGAGATGCTGACCCAGCAGGCCTTGGTGCAGGCCCAGGCGGGCGTGGACATCGTGGCGCCCAGCGACATGATGGACGGCCGCATCGGCGCCATCCGCGGCGCGCTGGAGGGCGCCGGGCTCATCCACACCCGTATCATGGCCTACAGCGCCAAGTACGCCAGCGCCTTCTACGGCCCGTTCCGCGACGCGGTGGGCTCGGCAGGCAACCTGGGCAAGGCCGACAAGAAGGTCTACCAGATGGACCCGGGCAACACCGACGAGGCCCTGCGCGAGGTGGCGCTGGACATCGCCGAAGGCGCCGACATGGTGATGGTCAAGCCCGGCATGCCCTACCTGGACATCGTGCGCCGCGTGAAGGACGAGTTCCGCGTGCCCACCTTCGCCTACCAGGTCAGCGGCGAATACGCCATGCTCAAGGCCGCCGCGGCCAACGGCTGGCTGGACCATGACGCAGTGATGATGGAGTCGCTGCTGGCGTTCAAGCGCGCCGGGGCCGACGGGGTGCTGACCTACTTCGCGCTGGACGCGGCGCGTAAGCTGCGCGCGGCCTGAGGTCCGCCCCGTCAGCCGCTGCGCCAGGGGTCGGCAAAACCCAGCCGGGGCAGCAATTCGCTCTCGCGGCCTTCCATCAGCTGCGCTTCGGGCGTAGTCTCGTGGTCATACCCTTGTGCATGCAGCGTGCCGTGCACCAGCAAGTGGGCGTAGTGGGCTTCGAGGCTGATGCCCGCTGCCTGCGCCTCCTGCGCCACCACGGGGGCGCACAACACGAGGTCGGCGACCACCACGGGCTCGTGGGCGTAGTTGAAGGTCAGGACGTTGGTGGCGTAATCCTTGCCGCGGAACTCGCGGTTCAGGCGCCGGCCCTCCTCTTCGTCCACGATGCGCACCGCAATCTCGCCCGGCAAGGACAGCGCGGTGCGCATCCAGCGCGCCACCCGGTGGCGTGCCAGCACGTCGCGGTGCCGTCCGTCAGGCATCTGCAGCGAAAGCTGCAGCGCGGGGGCCGCGGGACGGCTCATCGCCGGGCCGAGCCGCCAGAGGCCGGACCGCCTGATCGGTCCGTCTGCGCTGCGTCATAGGCCTCGACGATGCGTGCGACCAGGGGGTGACGCACCACGTCAGCCGCCGTGAATCGGGTGAAGGCGATGCCCTTCACGTCCTGGAGAACCTGGGCGGCATCCACCAGCCCGCTGGGCACGCCACTGGGTAGGTCGATCTGGCTGACATCACCCGTGACCACGCATTTGGAGCCGAAGCCGATGCGGGTGAGGAACATCTTCATCTGCTCGCGCGTGGTGTTCTGCGCCTCGTCCAGGATCACGAAGGCCTGGTTGAGCGTGCGGCCCCGCATGAAGGCCAGGGGCGCGATCTCGAGTTGCCCGCGCTCGAAGGCGCGCGTGACGCGGTCATATCCCATCAGGTCGTACAGGGCGTCGTAGAGCGGGCGCAGGTAGGGGTCGACCTTCTGCGCCAGGTCGCCGGGCAGAAAGCCCAGGCGCTCGCCCGCCTCGACCGCCGGGCGCGTGAGCACGATGCGCTGCACGCCCTGGCGCTCCAGTGCATCGACCGCGCAGGCCACCGCCAGAAAGGTCTTGCCCGTACCCGCGGGGCCGATGCCGAAGGTGATGTCCGTGGCCAGCACCTGCCGCAGGTACTGCAGCTGGTTGGGCGTGCGGCCGCGCAGGTCAGGGCGCCGGGTGTGCAGCACCAGGTCGGGCGCGGGGGTAGGTGTCACGCCCGCAGGCAGTGCCGCCGCGTCTTCAGGTCCGCCGTCCCCGTAGGCCGCCTCCGGGCCTGAGGCGGCCCCTGCGGCCTTGCCGCGCGGACGGCCCGTGGCCTGCGTCATCGCCAGTTGGGCGCGGGCCTCGGCCAAGGCCAGCTGCAACGATTGCGGGGGCAAGGGCCGGCTGGCGCGCTCATGCAAGGAGATCAGCAGGTCCAGCACCTGGCGGGCCGCTTCCTTGGGGCCGTCGATGTTGACCCGCTCGTTGCGCCGGGTGATGCGCACGCCCATGGCGGCCTCGACCTCCCGCAGGTGCTCATCCATCGGGCCGCAAAGGTGCGACAGGCGTCGGTTGTCGTGGGGGTCGAACTGGTGGCGAAGGATCACGAGCGGTGCCCTCAGGGCAGGTAGACAAGACCACATTGTGCGGCCGCACAATCACGGCCCATGATCGGACGCATCACCGGCACGCTGGCGGAAAAGGCCCCGCCCCTGGTTCTCGTCGACGTGGGCGGCGTGGGCTACGAAATCGACGTGCCCATGAGCACGTTCTACAACCTGCCCGCGCTGGGCGAGCGCATCACGCTGCTCACGCACTTCGTCGTACGCGAAGACGCACAGCAGCTCTTCGGCTTTCTCACCCACGAGGAGCGCGCCACCTTCCGCGAGCTGGTGAAGATCAGCGGCGTGGGCCCGCGCACGGCGCTGTCCATCCTGTCGGGCCTGAGCGTGGGTGATCTGGCGCAGGCAGTCAGCCGCCAGGAAGCCGGCCGCCTGGTCAAGGTGCCCGGTATCGGCAAGAAGACGGCCGAACGCCTGCTGCTGGAGCTCAAGGGCAAGCTAGGGCCTGACCTGGCACAGCCCGCCACCGGTGCCGCCAGCGACGCGCAGGCCGACATCGTGCAGGCCCTGGTGGCCCTGGGCTACAACGAGCGCGAGGCCCACGCCGCGCTCAAGGCCCTGCCCCCCGAGATAGGGGTGAGCGAGGGCATCAAGCTGGCGTTGAAGGCGCTGAGCCGCTAGCGGGCTCAGTGCTTGTGGCCGTGGTGGCCCTTGTCGGCCGCCGCGCCGGAGCTGCCCGCGCTGTTCAAGGGCCGCACTGCTGCCTTCACCTCCACCGTCTCGCGCTGGCCCGCTGACTCCACCACCAGCGTGATGGGCACGGTATCGCCCGCCGTCAGCGGTTTCTTCAAGTCCATCAGCATGACGTGGTAGCCGCCTGGCTTCAGGTCCACCGCCTTGCCCGCGGGCAGGTCCAGGGAGGGCACCGCGCGCATCTTCATGACGTTGCCGTCCATGGCCATCTCGTGGATCTCCACCACGCCGGCCACGGGGGACGAGGCAGACAGCAGCTTGCCGCCCTTGGCCGACTGCAGCTGCATGAAGGCACCGCTGGCCTTCTGCTGCGCCACGGTGGCACGGGCCCAAGGGTCCTTGACGGTGGTCTGGGCCTGGGCGGATGCGGCCAGAAAGATCGCGGCCGCAGCCACGGCCAAGTGTCTCGCACAGAGCTTCTTCACGGGTCTTTCTCCTTTGACACAGAGAGGTTTCACAGGGGGCATCTTCAACGCTTTCGGGACCAGGCGGCCAGATCCTGCGCGGTGGGCGGGCCCGTCACCCAGCGCGGGGGCTCACCGGGTTGGAGGAAAGCCACATAGGGGGTGATGCCCCGCCACGACGGGTCTACCGAATAGCGCAGGGCCGCCGCCTGACCCTGGAAGGCGAACAACCGGTCCACCGGGCGGTGGTGTGGGTCCCGCAGCAGCCGTGCGTCATCTTCTCCGGGCGCGGCGTCCATCACCACGGCCATCAGTTGCGCGGAAGGCTGCAGCCGGCGCTTGTCCTGCGCGAGCTGGGCGATCACGGCCGGGCAATGGGCGCAGTAGGTGGCCGTGAAGACGACGATCGCCGGGGCGGCCAGCCCGGCCTGCAAGGCCGTCCAGGCAGAACGGTCGAATACCTCAACCGTGCGCGGGGCAGCGTGCGCCACGGACAGCGTGAGCGCAGCCGCCAGAGCGCACAGGACGCGCGCCGCACCCAGGCGCCGGCCGGTGGAGACATCGTCAAGGCAGGACACGGTGGACCCTCACTTCCTTCAAGGTGCGCCAGACGACGAACACGTTCCGCTCTTGCCGCACCAGACGCGGGTGATCGTTGTCGTCAGTGCTGCGCGAGAGCTCCCGCAGCTGGAAGGTCCGGCCGTCATCTCCCGACACCCAGGCGCGCAGCCGCGTGGCTTCACCGTCAAAGCTGCGCCATACGATGGCCACGCTTTGCTCCGCGCTGGCGATGTCGGCGTGCTCGGCCGAGACATCGGGCAAAGCCTGGACCTCGCCTGCGGGCGCCCCCTGGGCATCCAGCCGGCCGTAGCGAACCGCTGGCACGCCTCCGCGAACGCCGAACCACACCGCGTGGTAGCCGCCTGCGGCGGCCGGAGCCAGTCCGGGCCCATGGTGCGGGCAGGCGTCCAGGGCCCAGCGGTCCCAGGTGGCGCGTACCGGTGCGCGCACGGCTGCCAGCGCCGCGGCTTGGGGATCGGCCGCTCCCTTCGCGGGTGCACCGAAAGTGGCGAAGGCGTGGTCGCGCTCGTTCGGTGCAAACACGTGGCGCCACAGAGCGGCCAGCCCACCGCCCGGTGCCGGCGCCAAGGCTATGCGACAGCACTCGCAACTGTGGTCGGCCACCTTGAGGTCAGGCCCGAAGGTCTGCCCGCCGTCGCGGGATTCGTTGCGATAGATCGCCGCGCCTCGGTAGGCCGTCCCCGAACCCTTTTGCAAGGCCTGGTCACGCTTGTCCACCCAGATCGTGTGCAGAACGCCCTGGGCGTCAAAGGCCACCGATTCGAAGCGGTGTGTGATGAGCTGGCGGTCGCGGTGCACGGTGAAGGGCGCCGAGAACGACTGCGCCGCGTCGGCTGAGCGCAGCATGCGGATCTCGCCGGTGTAGGGACGCGACAGCGGCTGTGTGTAGGTGATGACCGCCTGGCCGGAGGGACCGAAAGCGATCTTGGGTCGGTTCTCGCCGTCCGCCGAGACCACATCAGTGCCGATGTCCAGCAACTGGGGTGGGGCCCAGTTCTGGCCCGCATTGGCGCTGTGCTGCACGAACAGACGACGCGCCTGATTCAGACCCACCACCCACAGTACGCCATCGGGGGCAAAGGCCGCTCCGACGGCCAGCGATGGTGATGCACGGCGCTGAGAAGCTGACGCCCCGTGGGAGGCATGCTGCGCCCAGGCCGTAGTCACAAAAGCCCAGCACAGCAGGGCCACGGCACACAGCCAGCCCCCTGCGAACCGGGGCGGCCCCTGGCGGGGGGAGCTGTTCAGGCGCCGGCTCACCACCGGGCCTCCAGTCCGGCGTAGAACGCGCGCGGCAGAGCGGGCGAATACACCGGCGTGTTGGACGACACCGAAGCGCTGTCGGCGTGGCGCTTGTCGGTCAGGTTCATCAGGCGCGCGAACCAGGCCAGTTGCGGCGAGACCTCCTGGCGCCAGCGCAGGTGGAAGACGTCATGGCCGGCGTACTGTCCGAAGGTGGCCGAGTTGGACGCCTCCAGCCAGTACGGGCCGATACGCACCCACTCGGCCTGCAGCGTGGCGCCCGGGCGGGGCGTCCAGGACAGCCGGGTGTTGGCCATGACCCGAGGAGCAGACTCCATCTCCTTGCCCGAGAAGTTCGCCGTGGCCGTCACCCAATCCTCATAGGTGTGCCGGGCCCTGGACAGTGCAGCGTCCAGGCGCCAGCCCGGGGCCAGACGCCCGCCCAGTGACATCTCGATCCCGCGATGGCGGGTCTTGCCCGCGTTGACATTGGTCGAGAGGTTGGTGGCCAGATCGCGCTGGCTGACCAGATCGTCGCGCTTGACCAGGTCATAAGCCACGGCCTCCCACTGCCATTGCGGGCCTTGACCACGCAGGCCCACTTCGAACTGGTCAGCCTTGATGGGCCGCAGTGCCAGCGCCAGCTTCGCGCGCGCCATCGCATCCGAGGCGTTGGCCGCGCTGCCGGCGCGGAAGAGTTGCCCCTCGGACGGTACTCGGAAACCATGGTTCAGCGAGGCAAAGGCGCTGAGCGCGGGGGCCAGCGCCCAGGTGGCGCCCAGCTTGGGGCTCAGGTGGGAGAAGTCGGCCTGGGCCGAGCCTTGCTGACCGTAGAAGCGGCTGGCGGCCTGGGTGGTGGCGGTGGCCAGCGCGTTGCGCATGTCGAAGCTCAGGTGGTCGGCCCGCAGCCCCGCCATCACCCGCAAGGCCTGGGCAGGCGAAAACTCCGCATGGAGGTAGCCCGACACGCTCTTGAAGACCACTTCGTAGTCGTAGATCCGGTTGCCCAGGGTGTAGCCGGTGTAGGCCGTGTTGGCCCCCGAGCCCACGCGCGTGAGGTTCAGGGCGTCCTCCTCGCGGGTACCCGGGCTGCGCTCCAGGTCCAGCCCGGCCACCAGACGCAGGCGCAGCGGCCCGTCGACATCGCGCCGCCACTTCGCCAGCAGACCCAGGGACTGCACCTCGGACTTCTCGATGCGCGGATCGGAACTCAGGTTGAAGGTGCCGTTCAATTCCATGGCGTTCGAGCGCAGGTAGGGCGTCAAGGTCCACAGCGTGGCGCCCTGCTCGAACTCCACCTGCGTCGACACCCGCAGTGCCTGCACCTTTCGGTAGGCGATGGCGAAGTTGTTCTTCTTCGGGTTGGTCAGGTAATCGGCCAGCACCAGCGCGGAGTTGGCTCCCGTCTGCTGGTCGATGTCGGTGAAGCCCAGGATGGTCTTCGTCCGCACACCAGCACCCCAGACCTGGTCCCAGCGCAGATTGATCGACGCCCGGTCGTACCCCGTGGCCGAGCGCCACCCATCGGTGTGGGTGACGTTGATGGCGGCACGCAAGGCGGCATCGGGTGACAAGGGCAGGTTGCCATCGGCCAGGACACGCCGCCAGCCGAAGCTGCCCAATTCACCGGACAGCGACAGTTCAGAGGCCGCCGAAGGCGTACGGGTCAGCACGTTGACGATGCCACCGACGGCGTCTGACCCGTACAGCGCCGTGCCCGGCCCGCGGATCACCTCCACGCCACCCGCCCCGGGCAGGTTCACCTCGTACAGCGCGTTGTGGTTGAAGAAGCCGGTGGGGCGCGTGGGGATGCCGTCCTCCAGGTACAGGTACAGCGGCCCCGTGGTGAAGGGCTGGCGGATGGCGGTGCTGTGGCCCTCGCCGTTGGTGACGGCCACGGCCACACCCGGGATCTGGCCCAGCAACTGCTGCGGGTGCATCGGCCCGGTGAAGCGCAGATCGCGCCCGCTGATGACACCCACCGAAGCAGGGGTCTCCACGACGAGCGCGCGCTCGCGCGTCCCGGTCACGGTGACGGCCTGGGAGGCCTCTGACGGCAGCGCTGGGGGCGCTGCGGTCGTGCCCGTCTGCGCATGCAAGGCCCCGGTACCGCACAACAGTGCCAATGTTGCGGCGCAGCGCCTGGACAAGCGCCTGATAGGCGTGTGCGAACGAGAACCGGCCGCGCGAGCGCGGGCGGCTGCGGAGGAAGGAAGGGAATGATTGAACACCTGAACTCCTGGCCACGACCAGGCCGAATCGGCCTGGCGGACATCGAACTCCCGACCCCAAGGGCCACCTTTCAGGCGACCGGGGGCGGGCGGCTGTCGACGATCAGGAGCGGACGGGCGGTGCGCGGGGCTGGGCGCAGGCCCACGCATGCAGAGTATGGGGGACCTGCAGGTAAAGCGGCGGCAGCGCCTGCGCACGCAGGTCCGCAGGCTGCCAGACCGGCACCGCGGGCAGCGGCATCACAGGCGCGGCACCCAGCACGCAGTGGGCACAGCGCTCGAAGGCGTCCGCGTGGTGGGCCGGTGAGGGCTCGTCTGCGCCTTCGGCAGAGGGCACCATCTTCAGGCCCTCGGCCGTGCAGACCTCCACCAGGGGGTGCGTCTTCGAAGCTGCAGCGTCCCCATCCCAAGCCCGGCTCAGGGTGGGCAGCAAGGCCAACGCAAGCACCGCCACGAGGGCGAGCCAGGTCAGCGGGCGGAGATGTTGGCGCAGCGAATTCACGGCCATGGCAGTGTATCAACGGCCCCCCGGCGCCCATAATCACTGTATGGCCATCCAGACCGACGACTTTGTCCCGCCCAAGCCCACGGCCGCCCGCGTGGTCAGCGCCGCGCCGGCTTCGCCGAACGAAGAGGCCATCGAGCGCGCCCTGCGGCCCAAGGGGTTGACGGAGTACGTGGGCCAGGCCAAGGCGCGCGAGCAGCTGGAGATCTTCATCGGCGCTGCACGCATGCGCGCCGAAGCGCTGGACCATGTGCTGCTGTTTGGCCCGCCAGGCCTCGGCAAAACCACGCTGAGCCACATCATCGCCGCCGAGCTGGGAGTGAACCTGCGCCAGACCTCGGGCCCGGTGCTGGAAAAGCCCAAGGACCTGGCCGCCATCCTGACCAACCTCGAGCGCAACGACGTGCTCTTCATCGACGAGATCCACCGCCTGAGCCCGGTCGTCGAGGAGATCCTGTACCCGGCGCTGGAGGATTACCAGATCGACATCATGATCGGCGACGGCCCGGCGGCGCGCTCCATCAAGCTGGATCTGCAGCCCTTCACCCTGGTGGGCGCCACCACGCGCGCGGGCATGCTGACCAACCCGCTGCGCGACCGCTTCGGCATCGTGGCGCGGCTGGAGTTCTACAGCGACGAGGAACTCACGCGCATCGTGACGCGCTCGGCCGGTCTGCTGGAGGTGCCCGTGGACGGCGCCGGCGCGCTGGAGATCGCGCGGCGCTCGCGCGGCACGCCGCGCATCGCCAACCGCCTGCTGCGCCGGGTGCGCGACTACGCGCAGGTCAAGGGCAACGGCAGCATCGACGCGACCACCGCCGACCGGGCTCTGGCCATGCTGGACGTGGACCCGCGCGGCTTTGACGTCATGGACCGCAAGCTGCTGGAGGCGGTGATCCACCGCTTTGACGGTGGCCCCGTGGGCCTGGACAACGTGGCCGCGGCCATCGGCGAGGAAAGCGGCACCATCGAGGATGTGATCGAGCCTTACCTCATTCAGCAGGGCTACCTGCAGCGCACGCCGCGCGGGCGCATCGCGACGCTGGCGGCCTACCGGCACCTGGGGCTCACGCCCCCGGCCCGCCCTGGCGCGGGGGCGGATCTGTTCGAGGGCTGAAAGGCTGCAGGGCTGATGGGGGCGCGGCCTGTGACCTGGCAGCCGCGAAGATCTAGACGCTCGTGTCGCCCAGGGCCTGCAGGTGCGCGTCGTCGTTCCAGCCCACCAGCGTGAAGCCTTCGGGCGTCCAGAGAAGGCGGTTGATGCTGGCGTTGGGCACCTGCCAGGTGCGCGGGGCCTGCAGCGGCAGTCGGGTGGCAGCACGGTAAAGGCAATCCAGCACGCCGCCGTGCGCCACCAGGGCGATCGATTCACCTTGATGCTGCGCGGCCAGGCGTGCGACGGTCTGCACGCTGCGGTCGAAGAAGGCCTGCAAGGTCTCGCCACCCTCGGGGCCGAAGTCGGGGTCGCGGCGGCGCCAGCGTTTGGCGCCCTGCGGGTGGCGCTGGGCGATCTCGTCGAAGGTCAGCCCCTCGAAGATGCCGAAGCCCCGCTCGCGCAAGCCGGCGTCGATGCGCAAGGCGGCGCCCGTGGCCTGTGCCAGCGCAGCCGCAGTGTCGCGGGCCCGCGCCAGGTCGCTCGAGATCACATGGTCCAGGGCCTCGTCGGCCAAAGCCTGGGCCAGCCGCCGGGCCTGCTCAAGGCCGGTGGCGTTGAGTCTGATGTCGGTCTCGCCCTGGATGCGCGTGGCCACGTTCCAGTCGGTCTGGCCGTGGCGGATCAGCAGCAAGCGCGTGAAGCCCGCGTCCAGCGCCTTCACCCCAGCAACCGCCGGTTCAGCGTGTAGGTGCCCGAGAACGTCGCCACATCCAGGACATGGCCCTTCAAGGCCTCGCGGACCTGCGGCCCGGTGAAGCGGCCCTCCACGTCCAGGCGCGCCACGTCCACCGCGTACAGCGTGAACACGTAGTGGTGCACCAGCGAATCGTTGAAGGGCGGAAAGGGACCGTCGTAGCCGAAGTAGTCGCCCGCCATGTCGGGGTTGCCAGCGAACCAGCCGGTGTAGTCGTTCAGACCTTGGCGGGCCCCCCGCAAGGTCTGCGGTCCCGGTTTGCCCCGAGGGGTGAAGTCACGGCTGAACTCACCCTCGGCGATCTCCGACGGCTGGGGCGGGAGGTCCACCAGCACCCAATGAAAGAAGTCCACACGCGGCAGGTCCGCAGGCACCTCGCGATCGGCCTGGTTCACATCGTCACCACGGCTGGGCACGTCGAAGTCGTGGCTGATGAGGACCAGGGAACGGGTGCCCGCTGGCAGGTTGCTCCAGGCCAGGTGCGGGCTCAGGTTGTCCGAGAACCCGACGCCGCCGTCGTCAACGATTCGGCCGGCGGCAAAGCGCGAGGGGATGCGGTCGCCGTTCAGCCAGCTGTGGCTCTTCAACTCCATATGAAAACTCCGTGGGCAGTGGATGCGCGCAAAGGCTGCTTCAAACGCCAAAAAATCAGACGCCCCAGACCACCGGCTCGTCCGCCGCCTGGGCCCGCCGGATCATCTCCACCATAGGCCACAAGCGCCGGCGCAGGCTGACAGGGTCCTGCCCGGCAGCCTCCAGCACGGCGTCGTCTGCGCCCTGTTGGGCCCGGGCTGCATCGTCGGCGTCGATGGCCCGTTGCAGGGCTTGCAGTGCCGCGGCCATGGCCGCAGGTTCCAGGATGCCACGGGCTGCCGGTTCGCGACCCATGGTGCGCAGGAACTGCTCACCCTGCGGGCCCAGCATCAACGTGTCACCGGCGGCCTTGCTGCGGAATTTGTAGATCATGGTGGGCGTGGGGAGGAACCGCGCCATTGTGCGCCCCTGCAAGATCGCCCGAGCCACCCGACTGCGACCCATCTGCAACCTGCTTGAGGATGGGCAGCCTGTGGTTCCTTGACGAGCGCCGCGCAAGATCAGGGCGCGGCAGCCGGTCCTCTGGCGCAGCGAAAGCCGATGTAGACCACGGTGGTTTCCGGAGGCTTGCCCTGCAGATGGTCGGCTCGCATCTGTGCACTGCCATACCACCAGGAGCCGCCCCGGGTGCGCCGCTCGACGCTGCCCCCCGCTCCAGGCGGCTCGTCCACCCACTCCCAGGCATTGGCACCCATGTCATGCAGACCGTTCACCCCGGCTGGCGTGGCATTGACAGCAGCGTGGCCCGTGCCGCGCCACAGTTTGGCGCCGTGGCGCACAGCGCGTGCATCAGCCGCTGCGCCACAGTCGCCCAGGCACTGAGCACCCGCTGGGCTGTCCCCCGTGGGAAAGGGGTAGGTCTTGCCGCGCTGCAGCGGAGGTGGGGGCGCGGGGCGCGTCTCGGTGTAGGCAGCGCGGACCCACTGAGCATCCGTGGGCAGGCGGGCGCCCGCCCAGCGGCAGAACGCCTGCGCCTCGGTGAAATCGATGTGGACCGCGGGTTCATCGTCGGCCGCGGGGACGCCAAAAGGCCGGGCCCAGGTCCAGCCCGGCTTGGCCGTCCAGCCGGCCTCATAGACCTGCCCGCCACCCGCGCGCTCGGCGCGGGTGGCCGTGCCGGTGGCCTGCACAAAGCGCCGGAACTGGCCCACCGTGGTCTCGGTGCGCGCGATGTCAAACGCGGCTGCGCCACCGGAGGCGGCGATGGGCAACCAGTCGATGCCGGCCGGGTTGGTGGCCTGCGCCGAAACGGCGGCGCCCAGCACCAGCGTGCAGGCGAGGACTAAACGGGTACGGCTGATAAAGGTGGATCGGGGCATGGCAGGCCGGCTCGCAAGCATCAAGAGGAGCCGGTTTGTAGCCCGGCCCCCTTTTCCCCACGCCGCCCTTGGCCTTGGCGGTGGGGGCCTCAGCCCACCACGGCAGCTGCTGGAGCCTCCGGCACCG
>JBIKMY010000113.1:0-6761 GCA_044358945.1 Rubrivivax sp. | reverse complement strand
GTCCACCACCAGGTGCTGCACGCCGCAGCCGACCGAGCGGTTGTGCACGCAGTGGGAAGAACCGGCCTGACCGGCGACGCGGTGACCATCCTCCAAAACGCAGGCTCGTGGAGTCTGGCCGGGCCCGCCCTCCACCAGGGCGCACCGACGACTACCCCGTCATGAAGTTTCTTTTCGTCCACCAGAACTTTCCCGGTCAGTTCCTGCACCTGGCACCGGCTCTGGCCGCCAGAGGCCATGAGGTCGTGGGCCTGGGGGTGAACCCTCTGAAGGCACCCCTGGCCGGGGTTCGACACATCACCCATCGCCCGAGCGACCCGGGGTCCACCCCTCGGGGCGCCGACAGCTTTTCCCAGGAATGGGCGGCCAAGAGGGCCCGGGCGCAATCGGCCGCCGAGGCCATGATGGATCTGAAGGCTGAAGGCTTCCTGCCCGACGTCGTGTTCGGCCACCCCGGCTGGGGCGAAATGCTGCACGCCAGGGATGTGTTTCCTCAGAGCCGCCATCTCGTGTTCGCGGAGTATTACTACGGCGCCGAAGGCGGGGACTCGTTTTTCGATCCCGAGTTTCAGCGCGCCCCCATCGACCTGGCCAGCCTGCAACGCCTGCGGCTGAAGAACACGCACCTGCTGCACTCCTTGGCCGATTGCGACGCCGCCGTATCGCCTACGGTCTTTCAAAAAGGCCGGCACCCTGCCACGTTCCACGACCGGATCCGCGTGATCCATGACGGCATCGACACCGACCGCTTCGTGCCCGATGCTGGCGCGAGCATCAAGCTCCAGCAGGCCCAGGTGGAACTTCAACGCGGTGACGAGGTGGTCACCTTCGTGTCCCGACAGTTGGAGCCCTACCGTGGGTACCACATCTTCATGCGCTGCCTGGCCCGCCTGCAGCGCCTGCGGCCCCAGGCGCGAGTGGTGATCGTGGGCGGAGACGGCACCGCCTATGGCGCGCCGCCGCCGCCCGGAACGACCTGGAAGAACCACTTTCTGGACGAGGTGAAGGGCGAAGTGGACATGAGCCGGGTGCACTTCGTCGGGCAGGTGCCGCACCACCTGCTTCAGCGCCTGCTGCAGGTGTCTGCCGTTCACACCTACCTGACCTATCCCTTCGTATTGTCGTGGTCGATGCTGGAGGCCATGAGCCAGGGCGCGCTGATGGTGGCGTCGCGCACCGAGCCGGTCCAGGAGGTCATCGAGCATGGCCGCAATGGGCTGCTGGTGGACTTCTTCGATCACCAGGCCCTGGCAGAGCAGATCGCCGAGGCCCTGAGCCACCAGCGTGCACTGGAGCCGCTTCGGCAAGCCGCGCGGCAAACGGTGGTGGAACGCTACGACCTGCAGCGGGTGTGCCTGCCCACGATGCTCCGCCTGGCCGAGCAGGCTGAGCCTTGAAGGACGGGCCATGACTGGAAACGCCGAGCGATCTTCAGCCGCCGAGAACCGGTTGAACCCGCCGTTGCCCATCGACAGCGTGGCGGCCGATCCAGGCTTCAGGGCCCTGCGCACCATTCCCGGGATCGCCGTGGACCTGCGCTACGCGAGCCCGCGCAACCTGCTGCGCCAGGACCTGTACAACCCGCACGACTGTGCCTGGCTGCACGCCGAGGCAGCGGCTGCGCTGGCGCTTTCCAGCCAGTGGCTGCGGGCCCACCACGCGCCCTTGCGGCTGTGCGTGCTGGACGCCGTGCGGCCCCACCGGGTGCAGGAGCGGTTCTGGCAGCACGTGCACGGCACACCCTTGCAACCCTACTTCGCGGACCCGGCCATCCGCTCCATCCACTCCTTCGGAATGGCCGTGGACATCACGCTGCTGGACATTCGGGGCGACGAGCTGGACATGGGCACGGGCTTTGACGACACCACCGAGCTGTCCCACCCGGCGCTGGAAGATCAATTCGTGGCCGAGGGCCGCCTGCGGCCCGAACACCGCACCCACCGCGCCATCCTGCGCCAGGCCATGCAGCACGGTGGCTGGCAAGGCATTGCCACCGAGTGGTGGCACTTCGACTGCGGCGACCGTCAGACGGTGCGCGCCAGCTATCGCCTCATCGTGTGAAACCAGCAGTGCGCCGGCGCGGCCCTGTCGCAGCGCCCCTTCAGCCCAGGCTCCGCGGGCTGGGCTGCGCGAAGTAGAACCACTCGTGCCCCGGTTCGGCCCGCACGTTGGGAAAGACGATGCGGCCGTCGGCGGGGGCCGTGACGACAGTGCCGCCATGGCGCACGCCGATGGGCTCGCCGGCCTTGAGCGCGTCAAAGCTGGTCCACTCCTTGACGAAGCGGTCTTCGGGATGCAGGCGGTCAGTCACCTCTTCCAGGCGGAGCACCTCGTGGTCAGCAGCCGGGGGGTCCGGGGTCCAAGCCACCAGGCCCAGCAGGGCCAGGGTCTGGCGGATGGCCTGCAGGCCCACGTCAGGCGCCTTCGGGTCGGCGTGCTGGCCGCACTCCAGCGTCACGCCCCAGCCGCCGCGTGAGCGCATGTACTCGGTGGTGCCCACGCCGTAGTTGGCGTCGGTGTCCAGGCTCTGCCCGGCGCTTCGCGCCCGGGCGCGGCGGCGGGACACGCCCGCCTCGTAGGTGCGCAGCCAACCTTCCACGATGCGCCGCGGGCCCAGATGCCGGGCCAGACGCGCCTCGTCGGCTGCGTGGGCAAAGGGCTCCAGGTCGCCCGTGTTGTTCTCCGGGCCGAAGAGCGTGAAGGCTTCGCCGCGGCCGTTGAAGGAGTGCAGGTCCAGCAACACGTCGTGCGCGTCCAGCAGCGGGCACAGCACGTTGCCCACGCGGTCCTCGAAGTCCTGCGGCACTGCCGTGGGACGCAGGTTGCGGTTGAGGTTGCGGTCGCCCGTGCGCTGGGCCAGGGCGTGCGCCAGGGGGTTGGTCACGGGCACGAAGGTTACGGCCCCGCGCTCGATGCGCCAGCGGCCGGCGTCCAGTTCAGCCAGTGCACGGCCAATGGCCAGGGGACCGGCCACCTCGTTGCCGTGCACGGCGCCCAGCACGATCAGCCGCGGGCCGGGGCGCAAACCGTGGAACTGGTGGACGCGCAGGCTGGTGGGGCGCTCGGCCGACGCTGGGGTGGGTTGGTCTGACATGGGGGACTCGAACGGGAAAGGGTGCTGGTGAAGTGTGCGGACTTCACGGCCGTGGTGCCGGCCGGCGGGTGCGCAGCCGAAGTGTCTCTCAGCCTGCTAGCCCACCACCATCCGGTTGCGTCCCTGTGCCTTGGCTTCGCGCAGCGCCAACTGCGCCCGGGAGAGGGCCTGCTCGATGGTCTCGCCCGCATGGTGTTCGGTGAGGCCGGCCGAAATGGTGATGCGCACGGCCTCGCCCGAAGCCGGGTGCACGGCCATGGCCGCGACGCGCTCGCGCAGGCGCTCCACGCCCAGGCGACCCAGCGGTGCGCGGGTGTCGCACAGCAGGAGCACGAAGGTCCCGCCACCGTACCGGCCCAGGCGGTCAACGATGCGTACCGCGGCCTGTGCCTCCTGAGCAAAGGCGCACAGCACCTGGTCGCCCGCGGCAATGCCGTGGCGGCGGTTGACCTCCCGCAAGCCGTCCAGGTCCAGGACGGCAACGCAGAAGGCCTGGCCCGAACGCACGCTGCGCTGACGCTCGCGCTCCAGCACTTCCAGCAGGTGGCGGCGGTTGAGCAGACCGGTCAGGGCGTCGCAGGTGGCCAGTTCCTCGATGCGCGCCAGGGCCTGCTTGAGTTCCACCCGCTGCGCGCGCATGCGCTGGCGCATCAGGGAGATGCGCGCAGCCAGCATCGAAGCCGCCGGCAGCATCGTGGCCACCATGATGAAGTGGCCGAGCTCTACTTTGGGCGGGTACACCTGCGGCAGCCGCCAGGCCATCACGGCCATGGCCAGGCCGAACACCACCACGGCGAAAAGGCTCGTCCAGGCCATCTGGCGCGGCTTGGCGGCAAACAGCCCGAACATGAAGATCACCATGACGATCGGAAACACCGCCCCGCGCGCCGGGCCCAGCATGGCATAAGCCCAGGCCGCCATGGTGGTGGCAAAGAGCATCTGGGCCACCGTCATCGAGGGGTCCGACCACCGCCGGGACCACCCCGTGCGGATCATCAGGAAGGCCACGGCCAGCCCCGCCAGCGACACCACGGTCCAGACCCGCACCGAGGGCACGGTAGCAATGCCGATGGCCACGAAGTAGTGCACCGCCGCCACGGCAGACCCCATGACCACCATCGCACGGCCAGACTGCGCCAGCCGGCTCCGTTGCGCGGGGTCGGTGGTGAGCAGCCAATCTGCAAGGCCTTGGAGGTTCATGGGGGGGCGCAGCCCGGCCGGGCGCGGCCCTGTTGCGCAGGGTGCAAGGGTAACCCGCGCGAAACCCACCGCGTGGCGGGGCCGCCACATGGTCGTTGCGGCATCCCGCCCAGGTCCGGCCGGCGGCGGTGTCAGCGCCTGGCGCCGGGCGAACCCAGGTGGTTCAGAGGCAACACGCCGCCAGCCTTGACCTCGCCCAGCGAGAAGCTGGTGTGCATGTCCTTCACATTGGGCAGCTTGAACAGCGTCTCCATCGCCCAGCGGGAATAGGCGTCCAGGTCGGTGGCCACCACGTGCAGTTCGAAGGTGCCGGCCCCGCTGATGTAGTGACAGGCCACCACCTCGGGCAGGCTGCGGATGCGGTCCTCCAGGTCCCGCGTGGCCGACGCGTTGTTGCGCTCGGCATCCACCCGCACGAAGGCCAGCACGCCCAGGCCCACCTTGCGGCGGTCTATCTCGGCGCGGTAGCCGGTGATGTAGCCCTGCGCCTCCAGGCGCTTGACCCGGCGCCACGTGGGGGCGGGCGACAGACCGATGCGCGCGGCCAGCTCGGCGTTGGACAGCCGTGCATCGGCCTGGAGTTCACGCAACAAGGCCAGGTCGTAACGGTCCAGCATGCCGGCTTCGCCGTCCGGCGTGGCCTGCGCAGCCACTTCTGCGGCGGACCCCGCCGACGGCCGGGTTTTCCCTGATTCGCGCTTGTTCAGCATCATCGTTTCATGATCAACCCATCGAATGCTCGATTGTTGCGCCGACCACCCCCTTTGGGGCATGAGAAAGAAAGCACTTCATGAACCCGAACCCCTAAACTGACCGTCATCCGCCACGCCCGACCGGCACCCGTACCCACGACATCGGGCGGGGCACCGGCACGCGCCCAGCACCTGGAGGGAACCATGAACGCACCGCTGCCCGAAGACGTCCGCAAGGCCCTGGAGAGCGTGACGCTCGACGACAAGTACGCGCTGGAAACCGGTCGGGCCTTCATGAGCGGGGTGCAGGCGCTTGTGCGCCTGCCCATGCTGCAACGCCAGCGCGACGCCCTGGCCGGCCTGAACACCGCCGGCTTTATCAGCGGCTACCGCGGCAGCCCCCTGGGCGGCTACGACCAGTCGCTGTGGCAGGCCAAGAAGCACCTGGCAGGCCAGCACATCGTCTTCCAGCCCGGTGTCAACGAGGAGCTGGCCGCCACCGCGGTGTGGGGCACGCAGATGCTGGACCTGTTCCCGCAGTCGCGCAAGTTCGACGGCGTGTTCGGCATCTGGTACGGCAAGGGCCCCGGGGTGGACCGTTGCTCCGACGTGTTCAAGCACGCCAACATGGCAGGCACCTCGCGCCATGGCGGCGTGATCGCGGTGGCCGGTGACGACCACGTGGCCAAGAGCTCCACCGCCGCGCATCAGAGCGACCACATCTTCAAGGCCTGCGGGCTGCCGGTGTTCTTCCCCTCCGATGTGCAGGGCATCCTGGACATGGGCGTGCACGCCTTCGCCATGAGCCGCTTCTCTGGCGTGTGGGCGGGCATGAAGACCATCCAGGAGGTGGTGGAGTCGTCCTCCAGCGTCACCGTGGACCCGGCGCGCGTGAAGATCGTGCTGCCCGAAGACTTCGTGATGCCCGACGGCGGCGTGCACATGCGCTGGCCCGACGGCGCGCTGGAGCAGGAGGCACGGCTGTTCGACTACAAGTGGTACGCCGCGCTGGCCTATATCCGCGCCAACCGCCTGAACCACAACGTCATCGAAGGCCCGAACGGCGGCGCCGGTGACCGCTTCGGCCTGATCGCCAGCGGCAAAGCCTACAACGACACGCGCCAAGCCCTGGCCGACCTGGGACTGGATGACGACACCTGCCGGCAACTGGGCATCCGCGTTCACAAGGTGAACGTGGTGTGGCCGCTGGAGGCCACCGCGGCGCGCGAGTTCGCCCGCGGGCTGCAGGAGATCCTCGTGGTGGAGGAAAAGCGCCAGGTCATCGAGTACCAGCTCAAGGAAGAGCTCTACAACTGGCGCGACGATGTACGCCCCAACGTGCTGGGCAAGTTCGATGAACCTGAGGGCGACCTCTCTGGCGGTGAGTGGAGCCAACCCAACCCCAGCAACCGCTGGCTGCTGCGGGCCAAGGCCGACCTGACACCCGCGATCGTGGCCCAGGCCATCGCCAAGCGGCTGAAGAAGCTGGGTGTACCGGCCGATATCGAGCTGCGCATGAACGAGCGCCTGGCCATCATCGAGGCCAAGGAGCGTTCGCTGGCTGCCATTGACGTGCGCGGGGTGGACCGGCAGCCCTGGTTCTGCAGCGGCTGCCCGCACAACACCAGCACCCGCGTGCCCGAAGGCTCGCGCGCGGCCGCCGGCATCGGCTGCCACTTCATGGCGGTGTGGATGGGCCGCAGCACCGTCACCTTCAGCCAGATGGGCGGTGAGGGTGCCAGCTGGGTCGGCCAGGCACCCTTCAGCCAGGACCA
>JBIKMY010000112.1:0-6777 GCA_044358945.1 Rubrivivax sp. | reverse complement strand
AACGATCTCGATTCCCTGCTTGCGCAGGCGGCGTCCGAGTTCGAAGCCGCCCCCACTGCGGCCGAACTGGAAAACGCCAAGGCCCGATTCCTGGGCAAGTCTGGCCGCGTGACCGAGCTGCTCAAGGGCCTGGGTGCTCTGAGCGCTGAGGAAAAGAAGTCCCGCGGTGCCGACATCAACCGCCTCAAGACGGGCATCGAGCAGGCCCTGCAGGCCCGCCGCGAGGCTTTGGCCGAGGCGGAACTTCAAGCTCAACTCAAGGCGCAGGCTTTGGACGTGACCCTGCCTGGGCGCCAGCGAGGGCAGGGCGGCCTGCACCCGGTCAGCCGCACCATCGAGCGCATCGAGGCCATCTTCGGCTCCATGGGTTTTGATGTCGCCGAAGGGCCCGAGATCGAAACCGACTGGATGAGTTTCACTGCCCTGAATAACCCGGAGAACCACCCGGCGCGTTCGATGCAGGACACCTTCTACGTCGACGTGAAGGACGCCGAGGGCCGCTGGCTCAACCTGCGCCCGCACACCAGCCCCATGCAGGTGCGCTACGCCCGCATGCACGCTGCGGCCCACGCCGGGCAGGACCCGATGCCCGAGATCCGCGTCATCGCGCCCGGCCGCACCTACCGCGTGGACAGCGATGCCACGCACTCGCCCATGTTCCACCAGTGCGAGGGACTGTGGATCGGCGAGCACATCAGCTTCAAGGACCTGAAGGTCGTCTTCACCGATTTCCTGCGCCGCTTCTTCGAGGACGACGGGATCGAGACGCGTTTTCGTCCCAGCTACTTCCCCTTCACCGAGCCCAGCGCCGAGATCGACATGATGTTCGCCACCGGGCCGCTGAAGGGACGATGGCTGGAGCTGGCCGGCTCGGGCCAGGTGCACCCGAACGTGGTGCGCAACTACGGCCTGGATCCGGAGCGATACATCGGCTTCGCCTTCGGCATGGGCCCCGACCGCCTGACCATGCTGCGCTACGGCGTCAGCGACCTGCGACTTTTCTTCGAGAACGACCTGCGCTTTTTGGCGCAGTTCCGCTGAGGCGCCGGGCAAGTCTGTTTCGCCCAGCACCGCCTTGCGCCTGTACTGATCTCGAACGAACCCTTTCCGAGCCTCAAGATGCAATTCCCGGAATCCTGGCTGCGTGAATTTTGCGATCCGCAGCTGTCTACCCAAGCCCTGGCCGAGCTCCTCACCATGTCGGGCATGGAAGTCGAGGAGTTGAAGCCTGTCGCCCCCGCCTTCCACGGTATCGTCGTGGCCGAGATCCTCGAGGCGGTGCAGCACCCCAACGCCGACAAGCTGCGCGTGTGTAAGGTCGACGCCGGAGCCCACTCGCCGCAAGGTCCGTTGCAGATCGTCTGTGGCGCGCCCAATGCGCGTGCAGGTATCCGTGTGCCGCTGGCCACGGTAGGCGCTGAGTTGCCACCCGGCGCGGACGGCAAGCCCTTCAAGATCGGCGTGGGCAAGCTTCGCGGTGTGGAGAGCTTCGGCATGCTGTGCTCCGCACGCGAGCTGCAGCTGTCTGAAGACCACGGCGGACTTCTGGAATTGCCCGGGGATGCCCCCGTGGGACAGGATGTCCGCCAAGCCTTGAGCCTGGACGACACCTTGTTCACTCTCAAGCTGACGCCCAACCTCGGCCACGCCTTGAGCGTGTACGGCATTGCGCGCGAAGTGGCGGCCTTGACCGGGGCTCCCCTGAGGATTCCAGCCTTCTCACCTGTGCAGCCAGCGCACGCAGACCGCCTGCCCGTGGAGGTGAAGGCGTCGGACCTGTGCGGCCGCTTTTCCGGACGCATCGTTCGCGGCGTCAACACCGCAGCCAAGACACCCGCCTGGATGGTGGACCGCCTGGCGCGCTGCGGCCAGCGTTCTGTGAGTGCCCTGGTCGACATCTCGAACTACGTGATGTTCGAGTTCGGTCGGCCCAGCCACATCTTCGATCTCGACAAAATCCACGACAGGCTCGTGGTTCGTTGGGGCCAGCCCGGCGAGACGCTGAAGCTGCTGAACGGCAACACCATTGAGCTTGACGACCAGGTGGGCGTGATCGCGGATGCGCAAGCCGTGGAGTCGCTCGCCGGCATCATGGGCGGCGACGCCACCGCGGTGAGCGACGACACCAAGAACGTCTATGTGGAAGCGGCGTTCTGGTGGCCTGAGGCTGTGGCAGGGCGCTCGCGCCGCTTCAACTTCTCCACCGACGCCGGGCACCGCTTCGAACGCGGGGTGGATCCTTCGCTGACGGTCGAGCACATCGAGCACATCACGGCGCTGATCCAGCAGATCTGCGGCGGTGAGGCCGGGCCCATCGACGACCAGACGCTGGCGCTGCCCGAGCGCAAGCCGGTCACCCTGCGCGTGGCGCGTGCAGCCAAGGTGCTGGGCATGCCCTTGAGCACCACGCAGTGCGCGCAGGTGTTCCAGCGCCTGGGCCTGGCCTTTGAGCAGCAGGGCGAAACGCTGGTCGTGACGCCCCCGGCCTGGCGCTTTGATCTGGCCATCGAAGAAGACCTGATCGAGGAGGTCATCCGCGTCATCGGCCTGCAGCACCTGCCCACCACGGCGCCACATGCGCCCGTGACTTCCCGCCCGCAGCGCGAAGGCCGGGTGTCACCGTACGCGCTTCGTCGCTCGCTGGCCTCTCTGGGTTACCACGAGACCATCACGTTCAGCTTCGTGGAAGAGCGAACGGAGTTCGAACTCGCCGGCAATCCGGATCCGATCCGTGTGCTCAACCCGATTGCCGCGCCGCTCGCCGTCATGCGCTCGTCGCTCCTGGGCAGCCTGGTGGGCGTACTCAAGACCAACCTGGCCCGCAAGGCACCACGAGCGCGCTTGTTCGAGGTGGGCCGTGTGTTCCGGCGCGACGCCTCGGTGCAGGACGGCCCTCTCACGGTGGCTGGCGTCGACCAGCCGATGCGCGTGGCCGGCCTGGCCTTGGGACCGGTAGATGCCCTGCAGTGGGGTGAGCGCGAACGGATGGTGGACTTCTTCGACGTCAAGGGAGACTTGCAAGCCCTGTTGGCAGCCCACGATCTGGCCTTCCGCCCGGACACCCATCCGGCGATGCACCCGGGACGCTGCGCGCGCGTGGAATCGGGCGGACGCCTGCTGGGCCACGTGGGCGAACTGCATCCCAAGTGGCGTCAGGCCTATGAACTGCCTTCTGCCCCCATCCTGTTCGAACTTCAGCTGGACGGGGTGCTGAGCCGTCCGCTGCCGGCATTCCAGCCGCTGCCACGCCAACAGGCGGCGCAACGTGACGTGGCCCTGATGGTGGGTGAACATGTGTCTCACGAGGCCCTGGTGGGGGCGTTGCGGTCCGATCCGGCAGGGCTGGTGCGTGCGGCCACGTTGTTCGATATCTACCGGCCGGCGCAGCCCCAGCCCGGCTTGGGTGCCGACGAGCGCAGCCTGGCCGTGAGACTCGAACTGCTTGACGATGCCGCAACCCTGACCGACGAACGCATCGACGCCGCCGTTGCAGACGCGGTACAGCGGGCCACTCAGGCCTGCGGCGCTCGCCTGCGGGCTTGAACTGTCTTCGCACGGAGCCATGCTGATGAACGACCAGACTTCCTCTGCCGCCTCGGTGGGGGCCTTGCTGCAGTCCCTGGAAACGCCCACGCTGACCAAGGCCGAGCTGGCCGAGTTGCTGTTTGACCGATTGGGGCTGAACAAGCGCGAGTCCAAGGACATGGTGGAGGCCTTCTTCGAAATCGTCCACGGCTCCCTGGTTCAAGGGCAGGACGTCAAGTTGTCGGGCTTTGGCAACTTCAACGTGCGCCGCAAGGCGCCTCGGCCAGGTCGCAATCCCCGGACTGGCGAATCCATCCCCATCAAGGCCCGACAGGTGGTCACCTTCCACCCCAGTCTCAAGCTCAAGGCGATGGTTCAGGGCGATGTGCCGCCCAGCGGCGAATTCGAGTAGAGTTTTTGCCCCGCAACCCTGCGCTCAATTGACATTGCCGGTCCCACATGGACACCGTGCTGCCTGCCATTCCCGCCAAGCGTTACTTCACCATCGGAGAGGTCAGTGAGCTCTGTGGGGTGAAGGCCTACGTGCTGCGTTATTGGGAGCAGGAATTCACCCAGCTGCGCCCGATGAAGCGGCGCGGCAATCGGCGCTACTACCAGCATCACGAGGTGTTGCTGATCCGGCGTATCCGCGAATTGCTGTACGACCAGGGTTTCACTATCAGTGGCGCCCGTAACCGACTGGCCGAGGCCACGGCATCCGGCCGCGGTGCGGCCTTTGCGGCTGCCCGCAGGGGCGCAGGTGGCGTGGAACGGTCCGCGGAGGAACCTCAGGCCTTCGACGCCCCGTCCGCTGCACCGGGGCTGGCGGTGACCGATGCCGGCGTGCCGGCGCCCGCCGGCGGTGGCCAGGGCGCAGCTCCGTTCAACCGGTTCCCGACGGACGACCCGAGCTTCATCGTTGCCGAACTTCGCGCCATCCGTGACTTGCTGTCTGATTGATGATCCGATCCCTTCCAGGGCTATAATGCCAGCTTCGTCGGGGTGTAGCGCAGCCTGGTAGCGCACTTGCATGGGGTGCAAGGGGTCGCGAGTTCGAATCCCGCCACCCCGACCATAGATGACCGTTGTGTTTCAACGGATTGCAGATGGGTCAGCCTTCTCAGAAGGCTGACCCATTTTCTTTTCACCGGCGCCTTCGAGGCACCATGAAAAAGGCCGCCCCAGGGCGGCCTTTCCATTCCACCGGGTCGGCAGACTTACTTGGAGGCAGCAGCGCTGGGCACGGGCGCCACGGCGGCGGCTGGCGCAACGTTGGTGGCCGGCGCGGCAACAGCCGCTGGGGCCGCACCGTGTGCCGGTGCCTTGGCCGTACCGGTCATCGGCAGCAGCGGCACGATCAACAGCGCCACGATGTTGATGATCTTGATCAGCGGGTTCACGGCAGGGCCGGCGGTGTCCTTGTAGGGGTCGCCCACGGTGTCGCCGGTGACGGCCGACTTGTGTGCATCGCCGCCCTTCTTGTGCAGCGTGCCGTTGTCGTCGGTGAAGCCTTCCTCGATCAACTTCTTGGCGTTGTCCCAGGCGCCGCCGCCAGTGCACATGCTGATGGCGACGAAGAGACCGGTGACGATGGTGCCCATCAACAAGCCGCCCAGTGCAGCCGGCCCAAGCAGCATGCCCACCGCAATGGGCACGACGACCGGCAGCAGGCTGGGGACGATCATTTCCTTGATGGCTGCCGTGGTCAGCATATCCACGGCTGCGCTGTAGTCCGGTTTGCGCTTGTTGGCCATGATCTGACCGTCTGCGAACTGCTTGCGCACTTCCACTACCACCGCGCCGGCGGCGCGGCCCACGGCTTCCATCGCCATGGCGCCGAAGAGGTAAGGGATGAGGCCGCCAATAAACAGGCCGACGATCACCTTGTGGTCGCTCAGGTCAAACGCCAGGTTCATGCCGCGCGCTTCCAGCGCGTGTGTGTAGTCGGCGAACAGCACCAGCGCGGCCAGGCCGGCCGAGCCGATGGCGTAGCCCTTGGTCACCGCCTTGGTGGTGTTGCCCACGGCGTCCAGCGGGTCGGTGATGTCGCGAACGCTGCTGGGCAGCTCGGCCATCTCGGCAATGCCGCCGGCGTTGTCGGTGATGGGGCCGTAGGCGTCCAGCGCGACGACGATGCCCGCCATGCTCAGCATTGAGGTGGCGGCCACTGCGATGCCGTACAGGCCGGCAAGCGCATAGGCCGCGTAGATGGCAGCACAGATCAGCAGCACCGGGTAGGCCGTGGAGCGCATGCTGACGCCCAGGCCGGCGATGATGTTGGTGCCGTGGCCGGTGGTGGACGCCTGTGCGATGTGCTTGACCGGGCTGTACTGCGTGCCGGTGTAGAACTCGGTGATCCAGACCAGCGCAGCCGTGAGCGCCAAGCCGACGAAGCAGGCGCCAAAGAGCGCCATCGCACTTGCTGTCTTGCCGCCGACTAGCTTCACTGGCTCGGGGAACACCGCGTTGGTGACGAAGTAGAACGCGATTAGCGACAGCACGCCGGCCACCGCCAGGCCGCGGTACAGCGCTGGCATCACATTGGTCATGCCGGGTGCGGCCTTGACGAAGTAGCAGCCGATGATGGAGGCAATGATCGACACCCCGCCCAGCACCAACGGGTAGATCACGCCAGCCATCGGGGCGCTGACGACCATGATGGCGCCCAACGCCATGGTGGCAATCAGCGTCACCGCGTAGGTTTCGAACAGATCGGCGGCCATGCCAGCGCAGTCGCCCACGTTGTCGCCGACGTTGTCAGCGATCACGGCCGGGTTGCGCGGATCGTCCTCCGGAATGCCGGCTTCCACCTTGCCCACCAAGTCGGCGCCGACGTCTGCACCCTTGGTGAAGATGCCGCCGCCCAGACGCGCAAAGATCGAAATCAGCGAAGAGCCAAATGCCAGCCCGAGCATGGGCTTGAGCATTTGCGACAGCGTGGTATCGCCTGTGGGCATCGCCGCACCGGTGGTCCACCAGAAGAACAGCACGACGCCGATGAGGCCCAGGCCGACGACCAGCATGCCGGTGATGGCGCCACCCTTGAAGGCGACGTCCAGTGCCGGACCGATGCCCTTGGTGGCAGCTTGCGCGGTACGCACGTTGGCGCGTACTGAGATGTTCATGCCGATGAAACCGCAGGCGCCCGAAAGTACCGCCCCGAGCACGAAGCCGATGGCGGTCTTACTGTCGAGGAAGACGAAGATCAACACCGCCAGGATCACGCCAACGATGCCGATGGTCTTGTACTGG
>JBIKMY010000111.1:0-6787 GCA_044358945.1 Rubrivivax sp. | reverse complement strand
GTCCACTTCGCTGTCCCGCGTGTGGCGGGCCTCGGGCATGTCGGTCTGCAGCAGTTCCAGCACCAGGCGCTGGGAGGCACGGGCGCGCTCGCTGTCGGTGCGAACCTTCATGCCTGCGGTGGGCTGCCGGCAGCAGGAAGCAGCGAGTGTGCGTTCGCCCTCCACCTCCACCACGCAGGCGCGGCAGTTGCCGGCCGGGGCGAGGCCAGGCGTCCAGCACAGGTGGGGAATCTCCACGCCTTCGCGCCGGGCCACCTCGATCAGCGTCTCGCCAGGCTGCGCCGCCACGGCACGGCCGTCCAGGGTGAAGGGGATGGGGGGGGTCAGGTTGCTCATGAAGATGCTCCACCCAGGGCGGCCGGGGCAGGCGCCCCGACTTCTTCCGGAAAGTAGCGCAGCACCAGGTCAAAGGCGTTGGGCGCGGCCTGCCCCAGGCCGCAGATGGAGGCATCACGCATCACCTGCGACAACTCGGCCAGCAGCGGCGCGTCCCAGCGTTCGGCAGCCATCAGTGCGCCGGCCTTGGCCGTGCCCACGCGGCAAGGCGTGCACTGGCCGCAGGACTCGTCTTCGAAGAAGCGCATCACGTTGCGCGCCGCGTCCACGGCGCGGTCCGCATGCGTGGCGCTGCGCGTGAGCACCACCACCGCGGCGGAGCCTATGAAACCGCCGTGAGGCTGCAGGGTGTCGAAGTCCAGCGGCAAATCGGCCAGCGCGGCGGGGAAGAGGCCGCCCGAGGCGCCGCCCGGCAGGAAGGCATAGAGCTCGTGGCCTGCGGGCAGGCCGCCACAGTATTCGTCCACCAGCTCGCGCAGCGTGATGCCAGCCGGTGCCAGCTTCACGCCCGGCTCGCGCACCCGGCCGCTGACGCTGAAGCGGCGCAGGCCTTTGCGCCCGTGCCGGCCCTGCGAGGCAAACCACTCGGGGCCACGCTCCACCAGCTCGCGCACCCAGTGCAGGGTCTCGACGTTGTGCTCCAGCGTGGGCCTGCCGAACAGGCCCACCTCGGCCACGTAAGGCGGGCGCAGCCGCGGCAGGCCGCGCTTGCCCTCGATGGACTCGATCATCGCGGACTCCTCGCCGCAGATGTAGGCGCCGGCGCCGCGGCGCAGTTCGATGGTGGGCATCGTCCAGCCGCCGCCGGCAGGCAGGGGCGGGGCGGCACGCAGGCGCTGCAGTTCCCGCTCCAGCAGGGCGCGGATGCCGTGGTACTCGTCGCGCAGGTAGATCCAGATGGCATCGATGCCCACGGCCCAGGCGGCGATGAGCATGCCTTCGAGAAAACGGTGCGGGTCGCGCTCCAGGATCCAGCGGTCCTTGAAGGTGCCGGGTTCGCCTTCGTCGATGTTCACCGCCATGTGGCGAGGGCCGGCCTGGCCGCGCACGATGCGCCACTTACGCCCCGCCGGGAACCCGGCGCCGCCCAGGCCGCGCAGGCCGGCATGCTCCAGCGTGGCGATCAGCTCGTCAGCTGAACGCTCGCCGCGCAGGCACTGCGCCAGCATGGCGTAGCCGCCCCCTTCGCGATAGGCGTCCAGGTCAAGGGCGGCCGGCAGTTCGTCGGTACGCGGGCCGCCTGCCAGCGCCTGGCGCGCCACGTGAGCCACCGCCTCCAGCGTGGCCCCACCCACCGGGCGCTGGTGCACGGCCACCGCAGGGGCCTGTTCGCAGCGGCCGATGCAAGGCGCCGGGATCACCCTCACCGCGGCCCCCAGCATCTGCGGCAAGCGTGCCAGCAAGTCTTTAGCCCCGGCCAGCTCGCAGGACAGGCCGTCGCACACCCGCACCGTGAGCGCGGGTGCCGCCGGCACCGCGCCGTCCGGGCCTTCGCGCACGATGTCGAAGTGGTGATAGAAGCTCGCCACCTCGTACACCTCGGTCTGCGACAAGCGCATGCGCTGGGCCAGGGCTGCGAGGTGCGGCGTGCCCAGTCGGCCGTAGCGGTCGTTGATCGCGTGCAGGTACTCGATCAGCAGGTCGCGCCGAGCAGACAGGTCCGCGTCACCGAACAAGGTCTGCAGGTCGGCCAGCGCCGAAGGCTGCACGCGCCGGCCCTTGGGCGCCTGGCGCTTGCGCTGGCGCTGCAAGACGGCTTCAGCGGCAGCCGCCGACGCATCCGCGGGCAGGGGGACGATGGGAATGACGGGATGGACGACAACAGACACGGCAGGCCCTGACAGACAAGACCTGCCTGGGTCACCCGGCGCGCAGGGTGCGCGAGACCGGCCCCGGCAGGCAGCCCAGATGATTCCGGGAGGGCCCCGCCGTGTCCAATCACTTCTCCAAACGGCTTGATTCAGCGCAGTGATGAGGGCCTGCGCCCGACGCTTCAGGCCAGCGCCAGCGCTCCGCTGTGGGACTGGGCGTGCGCGAGCCAGTCCGCACGCCCGGCCAGGGCCAGCGCCGCCTCCAGCGCGCGTGACGGCCGCACCCGGGCAGAGGTCATGAAGGCGATGGGCGTGCGCAGGTCGGGCTGCGTCAGGGGGCTGACGCGCAGACCGGGCTCAGGCGCCACGGTGGCCACCAGCGCCCCAGGCATCACCGCGGCCAGCGGGCCGGCCTGCACGGCCACCACCAGAGCCAGCACCGAATCGGTCTCCAGTACCGGCCGGACCTTCAGGCCCAGGCCGGCGAAGACACGCTCCAGCATGACGCGGTGGTGCATCTCCGGCGTCAGCAGGCACAGTGGACGCTCCACGGCCCGAGCCCAGGGCATGGGCGGCTCGAAAGCCAACACCGTAGCGCCTGAGGCCTTTACGGGCGTTGGCTCCTCAAGCGCCACGCCAGCCGGCACCACATCGCCGGTGGCGCGCCACATTAGGTGGTGCTGTTCCTCGTACTGTGGGGTGAGCTGCACACCGGCGCGCCCCTGCACCCGCTCGGCAAAGCCCAACCCGATGTCCAGCGACAGGTCTTCAAGCCCGGATTCGATGTCCTGCGACGACAAGGAGCGCAGTTGCGGCGCGATGCCCGGGTGCAAGCGCACCAGCCAGGCCGCGAAGCGCGCCGCGATCGGCAATGCCGTGGGCACGGTGCCGATCACCAGGCGGCCGCGGGGCTGGCCCGTGCTGCTGGCCAGATCCTGCAATAGCGTCTCCTGTTCGCGCAGGATGCGATGGGCGACGGCCAGCACGTCCTGACCTTCGGGCGTAAACCCTTCGAACTGCCGGGACCGCCGCACGATGGCCACACCCAGGTGAGCCTCCAGCGCCCGCAGCGCGTTGGACAAGGCGGGCTGGGTGATGTGGCAGGCATCGGCCGCGCGGCCGAAGTGCCGGTGGCGCTCCAGCGCCGCCAGGTAGCGATAGGCGTCCATCAGGTTCATGGGATGCCAGGGTAAACCACGGCGCCCGGACACGGGTATGGACAAGTCCACAAGCCCAGGCTGGCGCTTCGATTCCTAGGCTGCGCTTCCTAGAATCGCGCCGATCATGCCGGCCTCCCACCTCGCCCTGCCCCGCACCCCATCCTCGATCGAGCCCCCAACCGGTTCTGAAGCAGCGGGGCGCACCGCCAGTTGGCCCCTGGCCTCGGTGCTGGTGGTGGACGACGAGCCGGGCATGCGCAACTTCCTGCTCAAGACCCTCGAGACCCGCGCCGGCCAGGTGATGGCGGCCGCCTCCGCGGAAGAGGCCGAAGACCTGATGCGCAGGCACCGGTTCGACCTGGTCATCCTGGACATCACCCTGCCGGGCAAGAGCGGGCTGGAACTTCTACGCGACCTTCGCGAGCAGGGCAACGCCAGCGAGGTGGTGCTGATCACCGCCTTCGCCGATCTGGACACCGCCATCGAGGCCTTGCGCGCGGGCGCGGGGGACTTCCTGCTCAAGCCCTTCCGGGTCACCCAGGTGCTCAATGCCGTGCGTCAGGGCCTGGACCGCGCACGCCTCAAGCGCGAGAACTGGGTGCTGCGCCGTTCGCTGCAGCAGCGCACGCCCAGCGCCAGCGGGCTGGTGGGGCGCTCCATCGTCATCAAGGGCTTGCAGACGGCCCTGCAACGGGTGGCCGCGGTGGACAGTACGGTGCTGCTGACGGGGGAGTCCGGCACGGGCAAGGAACTGGCCGCCCTGGCGCTGCACACGCTGAGCCCGCATGCCAGCGCGCCCTTCGTGCCGGTGAATTGCGCGGCGCTGTCGCCAGCGCTCATCGAGCAGGAGCTCTTCGGCATCGAGGGCGGTGCGCAGCGGCGCGACGGGCTGTTCATGTACGCCCAGGGCGGCACGCTGTTCCTGGACGAGATCGGCGAGCTGCCGCTGCCGCTGCAGGCCACGCTACTGCGGGTGCTGGAAAGCCGCTGTGTGCGGCCTGTGGGCAGCGAGCAGGAAATCCCGGTGAACGTGCGCATCGTGGCGGCCAGCAACCGCAAGTTGGCCGACGAGGTCGAGGCCGGCCGTTTCCGCAAGGATCTGTACTACCGGCTGCAGGTGGTGGAAATCACGCTGCCGCCGCTGCGTTCGCACAAGGAAGACATTCCGGATTTGGTGGCGCACTTCCTGGAGACCCTGCCGGCGCAACTGGGCGTGCCCGCGTTCGAGGTGACGGACGACGAACTGCGCTTTCTGGCGGAGTACGACTGGCCGGGCAACGTGCGCGAGCTGCGCAACCTGATCGAACGCTCGCTGATCCTGGGGGCGCTCAACGTCTCGGCCCTGTACCAGGGCCTCAAGCGGGGCAGCGAGCCGTCAGCCCCAGCCCGGCCCGGCCACGCAGCGGGCCAGGCCACCGCATCGGCCCTGAGCGAGGGGCCTACCGACCTGCAGACGCTGGAGCGGCGTCACATCCTGGCGGTACTGGAATCGGTGGGCGGAGACAAGTCGCAGGCCGCAGGCTTGCTGGGCGTGTCCCGGCGCACGCTGGAGCGCCGCGTGGCGGAGTGGGGTCATGGCAGTTGAGCGCATGACGCTCGCGGGCCGCTTCGACCGGCTGTCGGTACGGCACAAGCTGCTGGCCCTGGTGCTGGTGCCCCTGCTGCTGGTGCTGCCGGCGCTGGGCGTGGTGTTGCTGGCCTGGGGAAACTCGGCGCTGGACCAGTTGCTGATCACCAAGATCCGCAGCGATCTGGCGGTGGCCCAGGGCTACTTCGAGCGCGTGCTGGGCGAGGTGGGCAGCAGCACGGCGTCGGTGGCCGAGTCCCACGCGCTGCACCAGGCCATCGAGGGGGCGAACGAAGGACGGCTGGTGGCCCTGCTGCAGGCCCTGCGCGAGCGCGAGGGCTTGGACTTCATCCAGTTGCGAAGGCCCGACGGCAGCCTGTGGCTGGGCGACAGCGGCCCGGCCCGCGGCCCGGAACCCACCAGCCCCACCTCTCCCGCCCGGGCTGCGGTGGCGCAGGGGGGCACCAGCGTGGAAGTGCTGACACCTGAGCAACTGGCCGTACTGGGGCCCACGCTGGCCGCCCGGGTATCCGTGCCGCTGGTGGACACCCTTAACGCTGCCCCCACCGACCGTGCCCACGAGGACCGGGCCATGGTGCTGCTGTCCACACGGGCTGTCCTGGGCACGGACGCCCGCCCACTGGGGCATCTGCAAGCCGGCCTGCTGCTCAACCGCAACCTGCCCTTCATCGACCACATCAACCAGATCGTGTACCCGGCAGGCTCACTGCCCTACGGCAGCCGCGGCACGGCCACCCTCTTCCTGGACGACGTGCGCATTTCCACCAACGTGCGCCTGTTCGGTGCCGAACAGGACGAGCGCGCCATCGGCACCCGGGTGTCGCAGGCGGTGCGCGAGGTGGTGCTGGGTTCGGGCCGCACCTGGCTCGACCGCGCCTTCGTGGTCAACGACTGGTACGTCTCGGCCTACGAGCCCATCCAGGACAGCGCCGGACGGCGCGTGGGCATGCTGTACGTCGGCTTCACCGAGGAGCCTTTCCGCTGGATCAAGATGTCCATCCTGCTGGCCATCGGCGTCACCAGCTTCCTGGTGATGATCGGCGGCGCGTGGGTCAGCCTGCGCTGGGCGCGGCGCATCTTCGCGCCGCTGGAGACCATGGCCGCCACCATGAGGCGCGTGGAAGAAGGCGAGCTGCAGGCGCGCGTGGGCGGCACCGGCCGGCATGACGAGATCGGCCAGCTGGCCGGGCACCTGGACCACCTGCTGGACACCATCGACGACAAGACCCGCGCCCTGCAGCGCTGGAACGCCGAGCTGGACGCGAAGGTGTCAGAGCGCACACAGGAGCTGGAAGCCGCGCAGGGCCAGCTGGTGCGGTCGGAAAAGCTGGCCACCGTGGGCCAGCTGACCGCCAGCATCGCGCACGAGGTGAACAACCCGATTGCCGTCATCCAGGGCAACCTGGACCTGATGCGGGAGTTGCTGGGACCGGACGCCAGCAAGGTGCGCGCCGAAATGAAGCTGGTGGACGAGCAGATCGAACGCATGCGACTGATCGTCACCCAGTTGCTGCAGTACGCACGCCCCACCGAATTCGCCGGCTACGTCGAAGCGCTGGACCCCAACCGCCTGGTCGAGGAAAGCCTGGTGCTGGCCGGTCACCAGCTCTCAAGCAGCGGCATCACCGTGCAGCAGGACCTGCGGGCCACCCGGCAGCCGGCGGTCAACCGCGGGGAGATGCAACAGGTGATGGTGAACCTGCTGGTCAACGCCATCCAGGCCATGCCGCATGGCGGCACGCTCACGCTGCGCAGCCGCGATCTGGCCGACGCCGCCGGCCCGGCGGTGCAGTGGTCGGTGCAGGACACGGGCCCGGGCCTGAGCCCGGAGCTGCTGTCCGAACTGTTCAAGCCCTTCGTCACCCGGCGCAAGGACGGCACGGGCTTGGGCC
>JBIKMY010000110.1:0-6804 GCA_044358945.1 Rubrivivax sp. | reverse complement strand
CCCCAGCCAGCACCTTGAGCAGCGAAGACTTGCCCGTACCGTTGCGCCCGATCAGCGCCACGCGCTCGCCCGCCTCCAGCGAGAAAGCGGTGCCATCGAGCAAGGGCACATGCCCGAAGGCGAGGTGGGCGTTGGTAAGGGTCAGCAGGGCCATGAGGGGATTGTCCCTGGGGCGTGACAGCCCGCCCTGCGGCCAGGGCGGGGCGCAGGCAACACCTGCGGCTGCGTGAAGGAAGGCGCGGCCGTGCGGGCGACCGCGCTCAAGCCGCCACCGCCCGCGAGGCCGCTTCGCGCCACAGCGCGTCGCCGCGCCGGGCGTAGGCCTTCTCTTCCTCGCGGCAGCTTTCCACCAGCTTGATGAGGTGCTCGTCGTTGCTGGACCGCGCCTTGGCGACCAGGGTGGCCCAGGGACGCAGCGGGGCGGGGGGCAGGGGCTTCAGACGCGCGGCCACCACGGCGTGGGCGAAGGCCTGCCAGTACCAGGCCCAGGCGGCCAGCGGCTCGTCGACGAAACGCGTCACCACCCGCATGGCGTGCGTGCCCGTCACCAGGTGCAGCGCGGTGACGTTGCCCGTATGCGCATAGGCAAAGGCCGCGGCGCGGGCCAGGCGCTCGGGCGTGCCCTCGTCCACGAACAGGCGCGCGGCCACGCGGTTGACGCGGCCGTCAGCGGCGGCATCGCGGATCTGGTCGCTGATCAGCTCGGCCCGGGAACGGCCGGCACGCAACTCCCGCAGCAGAGCCACCGGGTCGTCCGTGACTGGGGCGCGGACCGTGCCCGCCTGCGGGTGGTGCATGGCGCCCAGGCGCTGGTGGCGGCAGGCCCAGTAGGCGAGCGCGTCCGCCAGTTCACCCAGGTGGCCGCTGCGCAGGGCGTAAGCGGTGCGGATCAGCCCGTGGAAGGCGGCAGCGCTGACGCCCGACATGAGCTGCGGCAGCACCGGGCCCAGCATATCGCTGGCACCTTCCTGGGCGATCCACTCGGCAAACAAAGCGCGGTACGCCGGCCAGGCCTCATATTGGCCCAGACGGTCGGGCCAGGGGTCGCCTGCGGGCCAGGTCTGCGCGGGCGGCGCGGGCTGCAGGCGGGGGGCGTAGGCCGCGGCAAAGGCCGACAGGCGGGCTTCGTCCGCGCCCAGCCGTTCCAGCGCCACCAAGGTCGCGGACAGGTGGTTGCTCAGGCCGCCGCCGTACTCCGGGGCATGGGCGGCGCAGGGGTTCAGGGCATCGACAAGGTTCATGGGTTCAACGTGGAATGGCAGGAAAGACAGGACACAGGGGCTGCGGGGTCCGGCGATCAGGCAGCCGCCGCCACCGCAGCCTCCAGCGCATCCATGAACATCGCCGCGACGTCAAAGCCGGTCTGGTCCATGATCTCGCGAAAGCACGTGGGGCTCGTGACGTTGATCTCGGTGAGCCGGTCGCCGATCACATCCAGGCCGATGAGCAGCAGGCCGCGCGCGGCCAGCACGGGGCCCAGCGCATCGGCAATGGCGCGCTCGCCTTCGGTCAGCGCCAGGGCCAGGCCCTTGCCACCCGCGGCCAGATTGCCGCGCACCTCGCCGCCTTGCGGAATGCGCGCCAGCGCGTAGGGCACGGGCACGCCACCGATCACCAGCACACGCTTGTCGCCCTGGGCGATGGCCGGCAGGTACTTCTGCACCATCACCGTCTGTGCGCCGCCGCGATTCAGCGTCTCGCAGATGGCGCCCAGGTTCAGCCCGTCGGGGCCCACGCGGAAGATACCCATGCCGCCCATGCCGTCCAGGGGCTTGAGGATGATGTCGCGATGCTCGGCGTGGAAGGCGCGGACGTCGGCCTCGCGCCGCGTCACCAGCGTGGGCGGGGTCCACTGCGGGAACTCCAGGATGGCGAGCTTTTCCGGGTGGTCGCGCAGGGCCGCCGGCTTGTTGAACACCCGCGCACCCTCGCGCTCGGCCTGACCCAGCAGGTGCGTGGCGTAGAAGTACTCGCTGTCAAAGGGTGGGTCCTTGCGCATGACCACGGCGT
The DNA here is from genome assembly GCA_044358945.1 of Rubrivivax sp. Taxonomy (GTDB): domain Bacteria; phylum Pseudomonadota; class Gammaproteobacteria; order Burkholderiales; family Burkholderiaceae_C; genus Rubrivivax. The sequence goes on along the minus strand of JBIKMY010000110.1, from coordinate 4,794 downwards.
CGGCGTCGTGCAGGGCGAAGGCCGGGTGGACGACCGTGGTGCGAAACCAGTCGTCCTCGGCGCCGGTCAGGGCGATTTCGCGCACCCGCGCGCTCACGGGTTCGCCCTGGCACCAGCGCAGGTCGCGCGGTTCGCAGGCCAGCAGGCGGTGGCCCCGCCGATGCGCCTCGCGCATCATGGTGAAGGTGGAGTCCTTGTATGTCTTGAAGGATTCCAGCGGGTCGGCAACGAAGAGGATCTGCATGTCGGGTGATGGGCAGGCGCACGCCCCATCGGCGGACCGCAAAGCGCGGCGGACCTGGGGTGAGGCTGCGGTTCAGCTCGGGGTTCGGGTCCGCGACTGTTGCACAAGCAGCGCCATCGTGCCGGCCACCACGCCCCAGAAAGCCGAGCCGATGCCCGCCAGCGACACGCCCGACAGAGTGACGAGGAAGGTAATCACGGCGGCGTCGCGGTGGCCTTCCTCCTTCAGAGCGGTGGCCAGCCCCGTGGCGATGGTGCCCAGCAGCGCCAGGCCCGCCACCGCCAGCACCAGTTCGCGCGGGAAGGCCTGCAGCAGCCCCACCACCGCGCCGCCGGCCAGACCGGCCAGGCCGTAGAACACGCCGGCGGCGATGGCCGCGGTGTAGCGGCGCGCGGGGTCGTCACCCGCCTCGCGGCCCATGCAGATGGCCGCGGTGATGGCCGCCAGGTTGAAGGCATAGCCGCCGAAGGGCGCCAGCACCAGCCCCGTGAGGCCCGTGGCCACGAGCGGCGGCGACACGGGGGTGTCGTAGCCCGCCGCGCGCTGCGCGGCCACGCCAGGCAGGTTCTGCGACGCCATGGTGACGATGAACAACGGCAAGGCCAGGCCCACCGCGGCCGGGACGCTGAAGGCCGGCGCGGTCCACACGGGCACGGCCCAGGTCGTGCCCAGAAATTGCCAACGCATGGAGCCCTGAAGCAGCGCCACCCCCACACCCACCAACAGCGCGCCTGGCACGGCATAACGCGGCCAGGCCCGCCGCCCCAGCAGGAACGCCAGCGTCATGGCGATCACCAGCAGGGGCGCGCTACCCAGCGCCTGCGCCGCATCCAGCCCGAAGCGCGCCAGCACCCCGGCCAGCAGGGCCGCGGCAATCGCTTGCGGAATGCGGTTCATCACCCTCGCAAACAGGCCCGTGGCGCCGGCCAGGACGATCAAGGCACTGCAGACCATGAAGGCGCCGATGGCGTGCGGCAGGTCCACGCCGCTGCTGGCCGCCACCAGCGCTGCACCGGGTGTGGACCAAGCGGTCAGCACCGGCTGGCGGTAATGCCAGGACAGGCCGATGGACGTGAGGGCCATCCCCAACCCCAAGGCCCAGATCCACGACGCCGTCTGCCCCGCGTCCGCCCCCACCGCCTGCGCCGCCGCGAACACCAGCGCCACCGAACTGGTGAACCCCACCAGCACCGCCACGAAGCCGGCCACCACGGCGGGCAGGGTGAGGTCTCGGATCAGTACCCCGGCACGCAAGCAGCAGCCCTCAGATCTCCACCTTCGACCCCAGCTCCACGATGCGGTTGGCGGGCAGGTAGAGGAAGTCGGCCGCCGCGGCCGCGTTGCGGTGCATGCTGGCGAAGAGCTTCTCGCGCCACAGCCACATGCCCTTTGCGAAGGTGGGCACCACGGACTCGCGGCTGAGGACGTAGCTGGTCTCCATCTCGTCGAGCACGATGCCGCGGCCTGCCAGCAGCTTCAGCGCCTCGGGCACGTCGGGGTCGTTCTTGAAGCCAAAGTGCAACACCACCTGCCAGCAGTCGTGCCCCAGCGGCTCCACCTCGACGCGGCGGTCAAAGCCGATCCAGGGCACCTCGTGATGGCGCACGGTGACGAACACGTTCTGCGCGTGCAGCACCTTGTTGTGTTTGAGGTTGTGCAGCAGCGCGAAGGGCGTGGCCCCCTTCTCCGCACTCAGGAACACGGCCGTGCCCGGCACGCGAAGCGGCGGGTGGATGAACAGCGACTCGATGAACACCGGCAGGTCGATGGCCTCGGCGCGCAGACGTTCGCTCATCAGGTGGCGCCCCTGCTGCCAGGTGGTCATGAGCGTGAACATGACCAGGCCGATGAGGATGGGGAACCAGCCCCCTTCCAGGATCTTCACGGCATTGGCGGCGAAGAACACGATGTCGATGACGAAGAAGGACCCCGTGGCGGCCACGCACAACGACAGCGGCAGCTTCCAGCCATAGCGGATGACGAAGAAGGTCATCACCGTGGTGATGGTCATGTCGATCGTCACCGCGATGCCATAGGCCGAGGCCAGCGCGCTGCTGGAGCCGAAGGCCAGCACGGCGATGACAATGCAGACGTACAAGGACCAGTTGACGAAGGGCACATAGATCTGCCCGGCCTCCCGCACGGAGGTGTGCAGCAGCCGCAGGCGCGGCAGATAGCCCAGCTGGATGGCCTGCTTGGTGACGGAGAAGGCCGCGGTGATGAGCGCCTGGGAGGCGATCACGGCGGCCATCGTGGCCAGCAGGATCAGCGGATACAGCGCCCAGGCCGGCGCCATCTCGTAGAAGGGGTTGCCCACATTCTCAGGATGCTTCAGCAGCATCGCACCCTGGCCGAAGTAGTTCAGCACCAGGGCGGGCATCACCACGGCGAACCACGCCAGCCGGATGGGCTTCTTGCCGAAATGGCCCAGGTCGGCGTACAGCGCTTCCGCGCCCGTGACGCACAGCACCAGAGCGGCCAGCGCCACGAAAGCCACCCCGGGATGGGCAAAGAGAAACGCCACGGCATGGTGCGGCGACAGCGCCACCAGCACCGCGGGGTTGGCGGCGATATGCACCAGGCCCAGCACGGCCAGCACAGCGAACCACAGCAGGGTGATGGGCCCGAACAGGCGGCCCACCACGGCCGTTCCGAAGCGCTGCGCCGCAAACAGCAGGGTCAGGATCACCAGTGTGAGCGGCACCACGAAACGGTTCAGCCCCGGGGCGGCCACCTCCAGCCCCTCCACCGCCGACAGCACCGAGATGGCCGGGGTGATCACGCCGTCGCCGAAGAAGATGGCGGTGCCGAAGATGCCCAGCAGCAGCAGGCGCGAGCGCAGTACCGGACGGTCCTTCACGGCCTGCGAAGCCAGGGCCAGCATGGCGATCAGGCCGCCCTCGCCGTTGTTGTCCGCCCGCAAGATGAGCGCCACGTACTTCAGCGACACCACCACCGTCAGCGTCCAGAACGCCAGCGACAGGATGCCCAGGATGTTCTCCGCATTCAGCGGCACGCGCCCGTGGGCGAAGACCTCTTTCAAGGCGTACAGCGGGCTGGTGCCTATGTCGCCGTACACCACCCCAATGGCCGCCAGCGTGAGGGTGGCCAGGGCCGCTTGACCCGCGTGAGGTCGGTGGGCGTCGGGGGCGGTCATGGGGAGAAAGAGCGGGTCAGCACCTCATTGGAGCGCCAATGCTGCATTGCAGCAAGAGCCAGGCATCGGACTGTGGGGTGGCCACCACGCCAGGGTGGTGCGCCTTACTCGTACACCTCGGCTTCGGGGTCGGTGGCCTCGAGCTCGTAGCTGGCCGCCAGCATGGCCAGACGGCCCACCACCCCGTACATGTAGAAGCGGTTGGGCGCGCTCGCCCCCGGCTTTTCGCCTGGGCGCGGCAACTGGTTGCTGTGGTCAAAGGCCAGCGGCACGAAGCTGGAGCCGGGCGCGTTCAGGTTCTCGTCCACGCCACGTTCGGCGTGCACGCGGTAGAACCCGCCCACCACGTAGCGGTCGATCATGTAGACCACGGGCTCGGCCACGGCGTCGTTGATGCGCTCGTAGGTGGGCACGCCTTCCTGGATGATCACCTCCGAGACTTCCTGACCATCCTTGATCACGCTCATCTTGTTGCGCGTGCGGCGGTTGATCTCGGAGAGTTCCTTGGCATCGCGCACGGTCATGATGCCCATGCCGTAGGTGCCGTTGTCGGCCTTCACCACGACGAAGGGTTTCTCGTTGATGCCGTACTCCTTGTACTTGCGCCGCACCTTGGACAGCAGCGTGTCCACGTTGCTCTGCACGCAGTCCAGCCCCGTGCTCTCGGCGAAATTCACCTCGCCGCACTGGCCGTACATGGGGTTGATCAGCCACGGGTCCATGCCCAGCAGCTTGGCGAACTTTTTGGCCACTTCCTCGTAGCTCTGGAAGTGGTGGGTCTTGCGCCGCACCGCCCAGCCAGCGTGCAGCGGCGGCAGCAGGTACTGCTCGTGCAGGTTCTCCAGCACCTTGGGGATGCCGGCCGACAGGTCGTTGTTCAGCAGGATGGTGCAGGGATCGAAGTTCTTCAGCCCCAAGCGGCCGCGCGTGCGCACCAGGGGCTCCACCACCAGTTCGCTGCCGTCGGGCAGCGTCAGGGTGGTGGGCGCCTTGATCTCTTCGTCCAGCGTGCCCAGACGCACGTTCAACCCCGCCTGGTGGAAGATCTGCATCAGGCGCTTCACGTTGGTCAGGTAAAACGTGTTGCGGGTGTGCTTCTCGGGAATGAGCAGCAGGTTCTTCGCTTCGGGGCAGATCTTCTCGATGGCCGCCATCGCCGCCTGCACCGCGAGCGGCAGCATTTCGGCCGTCAGGTTGTTGAAGCCGCCCGGAAACAGGTTGGTGTCCACCGGCGCGAGCTTGAAACCCGCGTTGCGGATGTCCACGGAGGTGTAGAACGGCGGCGTGTGCTCCATCCACTCCAGCCGGAACCAGCGCTCGATGGCGGGCATCGACTCCAGGATGCGCTGCTCGAGCTCGTTGATGGGCCCGGTCAGGGCGGTGATGAGGTGAG
>JBIKMY010000002.1:0-23460 GCA_044358945.1 Rubrivivax sp. | reverse complement strand
GTCATCGCGTCCTTGAACTTCAGGCGGTCTTCCGCCTTCTCGATCGCATGCTCGTTGGCACCGATCATCTCCACACCGTACTTGGCCAGCACGCCGTGACGGTGAAGATCGAGGGCGCAGTTCAGCGCCGTCTGTCCGCCCATGGTCGGCAGCACCGCATCGGGGCGCTCCTTGGCGATGATGGTTTCGACCACCTGCCACGTGATGGGCTCGATGTAGGTGGCGTCTGCCATGCCCGGATCGGTCATGATCGTCGCCGGGTTGCTGTTGACGAGGATGACGCGGTACCCCTCCTCGCGCAGGGCCTTGCAGGCCTGGGCACCGGAATAGTCGAACTCGCACGCCTGCCCGATGACGATGGGACCGGCGCCGATGATGAGGATGCTCTTGAGATCGGTACGCTTAGGCATGCGAACGCTCCGCGGAATGTTGGGCCATCAGCGACGTGAAGCGGTCGAACAGGTAGGCGATGTCGTGCGGCCCGGGGGAAGCCTCGGGATGCCCCTGGAAACAGAAGGCTGGCCGATCCGTCCGGGCCAACCCTTGCAGGGTGCCATCGAAAAGGCTGCGATGCGTGGCGCGCAGGTTGGGCGGCAGGCTGGCCTCATCCACGGCAAACCCATGGTTTTGGCTGGTGATGCTGACACGGCCGCTGTCCAGATCCTTGACTGGGTGGTTGGCCCCGTGGTGGCCGAACTTCATCTTGAAGGTCTTGGCGCCGCAGGCCAGGGCCATGATCTGATGCCCCAGGCAGATGCCGAAGGTGGGCAAACCGGCATCCATCAGCCCGCGTGCGGCTTCGATGGCGTAATCACAAGGCTGCGGGTCACCCGGCCCGTTGCTGAGGAACACGCCATCCGGTCGCAAGGCCAACACGTCGGCTGCCGGGGTTCGGGCCGGCACGACCGTCACGCGGCACCCGCGGCTGGCCAGCATGCGCAAGATGTTGAACTTGACGCCAAAGTCGTAGGCGACCACATGGAATCGAGGCTCGGACACGGCACCATACCCGGCCCCCAGCACCCACTCGGTCTGGTTCCACTCGTACGGTTCTTCGACCGAAACCTCCTGCGCCAGATCCTGTCCTGCCATCGACGGCGCGGACCGCGCCCGCGCGATCGCGTTGTCGAGGTCAGCCTGGGAAACGACGTGCCCTGTGGGAAAAGTCGTGATGCAGCCGTTCTGCGCGCCGGTAGATCGCAAATGCCGAGTCAGGCGCCGCGTGTCCACATCCGCAATGGCGACAGTTTTCTCCTGGCGCAGGTACTCGTCCAGGGTGAGCGACTGCCGGAAGTTGGAAGAACGAATCGGCAGGTTCCGGATCACCAGCCCGGCGGCATGGACGCTGCGCGCCTCCACGTCCTCTGGATTGACCCCGTAATTGCCGATGTGGGGGTAGGTGAGCGTGACGATCTGGCGGCGATAGCTCGGGTCGGTCAGGATTTCCTGATAACCGGTCAGGGCGGTATTGAAGACCACCTCTCCAGTCGTCGAGCCGACGGAGCCGATCGAAATGCCCCGGAAAATGGTGCCATCCGCGAGAGCGAGAACGGCAGGCGGCAGGTCGGGCAGCAAGAAAAACTCCGGTTTGCTCACACCCAGCCGCACCCGTCAGCCCAAGGGCAGACATTGCGTCGAGGGGGAAACCGTGTACGAGTTTCGCTGGCGTGTGGCTGGTTGCGGGTAAACCTGTGGAGTATAGCGTCGTGCACCTTGATGGACGCTACCGAAAGGCGTTTCGCCTGGGCTGGGTACAGGCTCAGGATGCCCTCCGTCCAGAGGGGATTTGACGCTTGGCGGTTCCAGGCACCAGACTAAACTTCAGAATTGCAAGATGCAGGTCCCGAGCGAACCGCCCGCTAGAGCCTGGTTGCTGCTTAGCTACATTCGGCGTCCACAGGAGAACCACATGAACTCGCTGCCTTCCACCGTCACGGATTCCGGCGTCGTCATCTCGGCGTCGCAGCGCAATGCTGTCCTGAGAAACACCTACGGTCTGCTGGCCGTATCGCTGGTGCCTACCGTGCTGGGCGCTTGGGTGGGCGTTTCTACGGGCGTGGTCAACGCAATGGGCGCAGGCTTGTCAACCATCCTGTTCCTGGCCGGCGCCTTCGGCTTCATGTTCGCGATCGAGAAGACCAAGCACTCGGCCAAGGGCGTGTACCTGCTGTTGGCTTTCACCTTCTTCATGGGCCTGATGATGTCTCGGCTGGTGGGGCAGGTCCTGGGGCTGCGTAACGGGGCGTCGCTGGTAATGACGGCCTTCGGGGGCACTGCAGCGGTATTCTTCGCCATGGCTACGCTGGCCAGCGTTATCAAGCGGGACCTGTCCGGCATGGGCAAGTTCCTGACCGTCGGCGCGGTCATCGTCTTCGTGGCCATGCTGGCCAACATCTTCCTGCAGTCCTCGGCCCTCATGCTGGCGCTGCTGGTGCTGTGCCTGGGCATCTTCTCCGCCTTCATGCTGTACGACATCAAGCGGGTGATGGATGGTGGCGAGACGAACTACGTGTCGGCCACGCTGGCCATCTACCTGGACATCTACAACGTGTTCCAGAGCCTGCTGGCCCTGCTGGGCATCTTCGGGGGCGAGAAGGACTGAGGCCCCTTAGGGGGCACGTCAGCCTCGAATCGGAAGAAGGCCCCTTGCGGGGCCTTCGTTGTTTATGGGGCTTGACGGTCCGTCGCCAGTTCGAACACCGCGATGCTCTCCACATGCGCGGTGTGGGGGAACATGTTGATAACCCCCGCATGCGTACAGGCGTAGCCGGCCTGATGCACTAGCAAGCCAGCGTCACGCGCCAGGCTCGCAGGGTTGCAACTGACATAAACGATCCTGCGGGGCGCCTGCCATTGCTCGGGGTCGGGCACCGATCCCAAAGCCTCCCGCTGTCCGCCCTGCGCATCGGCCAAGGCCTTGACGAGCGCGAAGGCCCCTTCCCGGGGCGGGTCGATCAGCCAGCATTCAGCCCGGCCTTGGGCCAGCAGCCCAGCCGCATCCATCTCGAACAGATTGCGCGCTTCAAAGCTGAGCTTTTCAGCCAGCCCGTTCAAGACGCCATTGGCTTGCGCCCGATCAACCAGCGTCTGGCTGCCCTCGATGCCGTGCACCTGGCGTGCCAGGCGGGCCAGCGGCAATGTGAAATTGCCGAGCCCGCAGAACCAATCGATCACACGGTCTGAAGACCTGGGCGCCAACAGGCGAAGGGCTTGCGCCACCATCACCCTGTTGATGGACGGATTCACCTGCGTGAAGTCGGTAGGCTTGAAGGGCATGGTCACGCCGAATTCGGACAAGCCATAGGCCAGTTGCGTTTGCTGGCAGCCCTGCTCCAACAGGTGGACGGTGTCGGGCCCGCCCGGCTGCAACCACCACTGCACGTCGTGCGCCGATGCGAATGCCCGCAAGCGGTCGACATCAGCTGCGGTCATGGGCTCCAGATGGCGCAGGACCAGTGCGGTCACAGTGTCCCCCATGGCGAGTTCGATCTGGGGCAGCCGGTCACGCTGGTCCATAGAGGCGATCAGCTCACGCAGAGGCAGCAGCAGCACGCTGACATGAGACGGCAACACCGGACAGACCGACATGTCAGCCACATAGCGCGACTTGCGTTCATGGAACCCGATGAGTACCTGCCCCTTCTTGATCACATGCCGGACGGACAGGCGTGCCCGGTACCTGTAGCCCCAAGCAGGACCTTGGATGGGCCTGAGCATCTGCCCCGGGCGCACCTTGCCCAGGTGCCAGAGGTTGTCTTCCAACACCCTCTGTTTGACGGCCACCTGGGCGTCCGGGTGCAGGTGCTGCACCTTGCAGCCTCCACAAGCACCGGCATGCAGACCGAAGTGGGGACACGCCGGCTTTACGCGCTGCGCACTCTCCTTCACAAGCGTCGCCAGCTGGCCCTGTTCCCATTGGTTCTTGCGTCGATGGATCTGGACCGTCACCCGCTCAAAAGGCAAGGCCCCCTCGATGAACACCACCTTGCCGTCCGGGCGCCGGGCCACCCCCTGCCCTTCGAGATCAAGCGATTCAACGTCCAGGGGAAGAGATGTGTCCTGCATCAGTTCATTATCGGACCCCCAAAACACAGAAGCCGCCTCATGGGCGGCTTCTTCGTCCACGCGCCGGGGGACGGCGCGCATCAACTGAGGAGCGTCACTCCTTGGGCGGCTCAGAGTACTCGGACACCACCTTCCAGCGGGCGTCCTGCAGTTGCGACAGACGGAAGGCGTTGCTGCCCAGACGCTTCTGCGGACCGAACTTGGCTTCGGCACTGCCGAAGATATCGGGCGGGACCGTCATCGTGTCCATGGCCTTGATGAAGCTGTCGGTTGTCAGCGCAGGACCGGCCTTCTGCACGGCGCGCACGAAGGTGTTGACGATGACGTAGCCGTAGGCCGAGAACACCGTGGGGTCCTCGTTGAACTTGGTCTTGTACTTGTTAGCCCAGAAGCGCAAGGGCTGCGAAGCTTCGTCCAGGTACGGGTTCTGCACGGTCATGGTGGCGTACAAGCCGTCCATGGCCTTGCCGCCCAGCTTGTGGATCAGGTCGGTATAAGCGGCGCTCGTGCCCAGGAACGTGGGGCTGAAGCCCGTCTTGCGGCTTTCCGCGATGGTGCCGATGGTCTCGCGGATGATAGTGCCCAGCACCACCATGTCGCAGCCCGACGACTTCATCCTCGCCACTTGAGAAGAGAAGTCCGTTGCGCCGCGCTTGTAGGTGGTCTTCTCGGCAAAGGCCATGCCCATGGTCTTCAGGCCGGCCTCGCCCCCGCGCATCACCTCCAGACCGAATTCATCGTCCTGGTAGATGGTGCAAACCTTCTTGGCGTTCTTTTCCTTCACCAGCTTGGGCAGCGCACCCCGAACCTGATCGTAGTAGGTGGCCGCAAAGGAGTACTTCAGGCGGTGGAAAGGGTCGTACATCTCGCGCGCCGCCGTGACCGGGAAGAAGTTGATGACGTTCTTCTCGAACTGGATCGGCATGGCCGCCATGTTCTGCGCCGTGCCGATATGCCCCAGCACCGCGAAGACCTTGTCCTGGTTCACCAGCTTCTGGGCGGCCAGCGCCGCCTTGCGGGGGTCGTAAGCGGAATCCTCGACGATGATCTTGAGCTTGCGGCCGTTCACGCCGCCCTGCTCGTTCACCTCGTCCACAGCCAACAGCAGACCGTTGCGCACCTGCTTGCCGAAACCGGCGATCGGACCCGAGAGATCCTGGATCGAACCTAGCAATACCTCGCCCTTGCTCACGCCCTGGGACGCCTGTGCCCAGGTGACGGTGGACGCGACAGCCAGCGCGATGCCGGCGGCCATCCTGTGGGTGGACTTCATCTGCGGTCTCCTTGAATCGTTGTCGGGCGACGTGCCCTGACGTAACCCTTGCATGCTATCGCCGTCGCGGCCGTATGCATCCTCTCGAAAACGCTGAGCCACATCGGTCTGGGGTCATTTAGCCCCACCGAAACAACGGTCAGCGGGCGGGCAGCAAACGGGCGGGGTCGACCGGCTTGCCCAGGCGACGGATCTCGAAGTGCAGCTTCACCTGGTCGGCATCGCTGGAGCCCATTTCCGCGATCTTCTGTCCGCGACGCACCGCCTGCTCCTCCTTGACCAGCAAAGTCTGGTTGTGCGCATAGGCCGTGAGGAAAGTGTTGTTGTGCTTGACGATCACGAGGTTGCCGTAGCCGCGCAAGCCTGAGCCGGCATAGACCACCCGGCCATCGGCGGCCGCGAGTACGGGGTCACCCACCTTGCCCAGGATGGACAAGCCCTTGACGCCGCGCGCCTCGTCGAAGGGCGTGGCGACGGTCCCGGATGCCGGCCAGGCCCAGTCGATAGCGTCGTCACCCGCGCGCGAAGCTGCCGACGGCGCGCCTGCAGGTGCCGTACCGGCAGGGGTTACGGCAGGCAATCCGGCCTGGGCGGCGCTTGCGGGGGTTGCGGGTTGTACGGGGCTTGGCGCCATAGGCGCGGCCGAGTCGCCAGCCCGGGGCTCCAGCGGACGGCTTTCCAAGCGTCCAGCTGCTTGCACGGGCTTGGTGACAGCCGCACCGGGATCCTGACCCGGCGGCACCACCCGGAGCACCTGCCCGACCTCGATGAGATTGGGGTTCTGGATGCCATTCCAGCGGACGATGTCGCGCCAGTTCTGGCCCGTGTCCAGGCCGATCTTGATCAGGGTGTCACCCGGCTTGACCACGTAACTGCCTGCCGGAGTCGGCGGCGCAGCCGCACCGGTAATGCCCGCACTGGCCGAGATTGCAGGACTGGCAGTGGCGGGTGCGGCTGGTGGGGCGGTCGGCACCTGCGGGGCAGGCGGCGCGGCCGGCCTGGGCGCCCCAGGGGCTGCCGCAGGACGCACCGTGGGGCCGGTCGTCATCCGCTCCTCAACGGGCGCGCGCCCTGGCGTGCTCGAGCAGGCAGCCAGCAACAGCACCAGAGTCAGCGGCAGCCCGCTGCGGCATGCATTTAGGAGGGGTGCAACGCGGTTCACAGCGTGCCAGATTCTAGGGGGACGAAATGAACGCCATCGTGCACGCTGCGATGCCAGCCAGACTCATCCCTGTCGATGACCACGAGCACCTGGCCGCCATGCGCCGGGCTGTGGGTGGGAGCCACCAGCCGGCCACCCAAGGCCAGTTGTTCCAGCCAGGGGGCGGGCACGTCTTCACCGCCGGCCGCGGCGATGATCGCGTCGAAGGGTGCAGAAGGCGCGTGCCCAAGGCGCCCGTCGCCAAACAGCAATCGCGCCTGCGACAGGCCCAATTCGCGCAAGCTGGTCTTGGCCCGCTCATGCAAAGGCTGGATGCGCTCGATGGACGTCACGCGGCGGGCCATCATCGCCAGCACCGCAGCCTGGTAGCCGCATCCCGTACCGATCTCCAGCACATGTCTAAACGGCGGCCCCGGCACATGCTGGAGCGCCTGCGGCCTGTGCAGCAGCAGGCTGATCATCCGCGCCACCACGGTGGGCTTGGAAATCGTCTGTCCGTGGCCGATGGGCAGGCTGGTGTCCTCATAGGCCTGGATCGCCAAGGCAGAGTCCACGAACAAGTGACGCGGCACACGCGCCATGGCCTCCAGCACGGCTGCGTCGATCGACACAGGGCCCTGGCGCAGTCGTTCGATCATGCGCAGCCTGACGGCGTCGGAGTCCAGCCCCAGACCGACAGGTACGTCGCGGCGCTGAGAGGACGCGGCCGCATCCCGCAAGGGCCGTTGGGGCCTGAGCAGTTCCTGCGCGCTTCGCTGTCGAGGATCCGAGCCGGACGCAAGGGACGCGGGGAAGCGGCCGGGCCGCTGCGGCGTAGACGCCACGTTCAGCGCACCTGCAGTCCGCCAGCCCACTGGCCCAGCCGAGCGTGATCGGTCAGGTCGACCTGCAGCGGAGTGATCGACACCCGCCCGTTGGCTGTGGCGTGAAAGTCCGTACCCTCGCCTGCGTCCCGCGCGTCGCCGGCCGGGCCAATCCAGTAAATGGGATCGCCCCTTGGGTTGGCCTGCCGCACCACCGGCTGGCTGGCATGGCGTCGCCCGAGGCGCGTGACCACACGCGGCAGCGAGGCGGCATCGGGCCGGTTGGGGATGTTGACATTCAGCAGCCAAGGCCCGGCATTGCCGCAAGACAGCGCCTGCTCCACGACGGCCCGAGCGGTGACAGCGGCGGCTTCCAGATCGCCCCAGCCCTTGTCCACCTGTGAAAAGGCCATGGCCCGCAGGCCGAAGAGGTAGCCCTCCATGGCCGCCGCCACGGTGCCGGAGTACAGGGTGTCGTCACCCATGTTCGCGCCGTTGTTGATGCCTGAAAGCACCAGATCCGGGCGATGAGGCAGCAAGCCCGTCAGGGCCACGTGCACGCAGTCGGACGGTGTGCCGTTGACCACCCGGAACAGGCGGGATCGATCGAACCCCGGCGCCTCGAATACCGAAAGCGGTCGCGAAAGCGTCAGGGCGTTGGACGTGCCACTGGCGTTTTGCTCCGGGGCGATGACATCCACCTCCCCCAAGCTCTCGCAAGCCCGAACCAAGGCCGCCAAACCCGGCGCCAGGTAACCGTCGTCGTTCGCAATGAGTATTCGCATCGAATGATTGTAGGGAGCGCCCGGACAGCGCCATCCCGCATGAGAACCCATCAATGCAAACGGCCCTCAAGGGGCCGTCGGCAATTCAAATTTGGGGTGGCTGATGGGACTCGAACCCACGACGACCAGAATCACAATCTGGGACTCTACCAACTGAGCTACAGCCACCGTTGAAAGAAGAAGATTATAGCGCCGGCCTCACTGGGAGGCCGCCTTCGACGGCGTCTGGGCGTTGCCTGCAGACGCCTCCACTTCCACCTTGAATCTGCGCTTGAGCGTGGCCAGGTAGGCCTCGGACTCCGCGGCACTCAGGGCCTGGGCCAGTTGGGGCGTCAGCATCGCGTCGGCCGCCGCCGCCTGCTCACGAGGCAGCACTTTCAGCACCCGGGCCACCACATAACCGTCCTTGCCTAAATCCACACCGATGGGCGCCGGCAACTTGTCCTGCGGGGCCAGCAAAACGGCATCGATCAGCGTCCGGGGCACGTTTTGTGCCTGTCCCCTGGACAGCACGGCAGACTGGGGAAGTGCCGTGCCGGGACTTTGCTTGAGGGCTTCCAGCCTGGCCTGGCCATCCTTGCGGGCGAATGCTGCAGCCTGCTCCGCGACAAATGCAGCGCGTACGGCGTCCTTCACGTCGTCCAAGGGTGGTAAGCGCGCGGGCGTGTGCTGCAGTACGCGGGCCGACACCAACTGGCTGCCGCCCAGGTCCACGGCCTCGGTGTTGCGTTTGTTCTTCAACGTGTCAGCGCCAAAAACCGCGTCCAGCAGTTTCTGTGAAGCCAGCGGCCCCGTGGCCTGAGGGCTTGGCTGGCGCCGCACCGTGGCCGTGCGCTTGTCCAGCTTCAGCTTGTCCACCACCGGTTGCAGGCTGTCGGCCTGTTCGTACACCAGGTTGGTGAACTGCTCGGCCGCCTCAGCGAATTTGCGCTGTGCGCCCTGCTTGCGGATGTCGGCCTCGATCTCGTTCTTCACGGCTTCAAAAGGCTGCTTCTCACCACCACGGGTGGCGGTCATCTGAATGATGTGGAACCCGAAATCGGTTTCGATGGGATTGCTGATCTCACCGGCCTTCATGCCGAACACGGCGTCCTCGAAAGGCTTGACCATCGCGCCCCGGCCGAAGAAGTCGAGATCTCCCCCCAGGGCCGCCGAACCCGGATCTTCGGAATTCTTGCGTGCGAGCTCGGCAAACCGCCCGGGGGTACGCCGGACGTCCGCCAGCAGCGCCTCCGCCTTTTGCCGGGCGGCCTGGCGATCGGCAGAGGAGGCTGACTTGTCGGCCTTGATCAGGATGTGGCTGGCGCGACGCTCCTCGGCCTTGGTGTAGCGGCTCTGGTTTTCCTCGTAGTAGCGGCGCAGGTCCTCCTGCGGAACGCTCACGGACTTGCTGACCGTTGGGAGGTCCAGCAGCACGTACTCGATCTGTGCTTCCTCGGGCAGGCGGAAACGGGCTTCCTGCGCTTTGAAAAAAGCCTCCAACTCGGCAGGGGTAGCCTGGACCTTGGCTTCGTAAGTCTTCGGGTCGAAGCGCACCCAGTCAATCTCACGCCGTTGCAGCAAGGCATCCAGGGCCAGCGTGGCAGACAACTTGGGGACGCCTTGCGCACCCGCAACGCCAGCCAGCACCTGGCGCATGGCCAGGTCACCGCGCAATTGCTGGGCGAACCCCTCCGAAGTCAATCCCTGGGCGGTGAGGAAATCGCGATTGACGCTGCCGTCCGGGTTGCGCAGCCCGGCAAACTGTGGGTCGGTACGAAACAGCCGCGCCAGTCGCTCATCGCTGGGCTGCAGGTGATCGCGCAGGGCCGCGGTCATCAGCACGCGTTCGCGCACCAGACTGTCCAGGGTTTGCTGCTTCAACTCCGGCGAGTCCAGCATCTTGGCGTCGATGCCTGGCATCTGCTGACGCATGCGCTCAATGGCACGCTGATGGGCCTGATCCCACTCGCCGCGGGTGATAGGTTGCCCATCCACCTCGGCCACGGGCCGGGCGCCCTCTTCGCTGAAGCGCGAATACCCTTGCACCCCGAAGAACACAAACGAAGGAAAGATCAGCAGGACCAGGACGAACTGCAGAACTTTCTGGTGGGAGCGGACAAAGTCAAACATATGCCAAGAAACAACGAAGGCGAACCTGGGTTCGCCTTGTGAACATGTGGTGGGTGCTGACGGGATCGAACCGCCGACCTACGCCTTGTAAGGGCGCCGCTCTGCCAGCTGAGCTAAGCACCCGGTGAGTCACCGGGACAGGCTTTTGAAGTCTGCCAGACCGTTCAATTCAAATGATCCTTCAGGGCCTTGCCGGGCCTGAACTTGGGCACCTTGGCCGCCTTGATCTTCAAGGCGGCGCCTGTGCGCGGATTGCGGCCGGTACGTGATGCGCGCTTGCTGACCGCGAAGGTGCCAAAACCGACGATGGACACGCTGCCGTTCTTCTTGAGCGTGGACTTCACGCCGCCGATGAGCGCCTCCAGGGCACGACCGGCCGCCGCCTTGGAGATGTCAGCCTGGGTGGCGATGTGTTCGATCAATTCGGTCTTGTTCAATTGTTTCCCCTGCCTTCACACGGCTTCGCTGCAGGGGGCGGATTCTATGCTCAGAGCCTGCGGCGCTTGAAGGGCCGCAGACCCCTGAAAAGCCCGCTTGACAAAGCGGTGCTGGCGGATGTTGCTCAGGCTGCCGAGGCGACCACCTGGGCGATGGCCCGGCCCACATCCGAGGTGCCAGCCCGACCGCCCAGGTCTGCCGTGCGAGGGGCCTGGGGATCGGCCAGCGAGGCTTCGATGGCCGACAGGATGGCGTCGTGCGCGAGCCGATGACCCAGGAAGTCCAGCATCAGCGCAGCCGACCAGATCTGGCCGATGGGGTTGGCCACGCCCTTGCCGGCGATGTCCGGCGCCGACCCGTGCACCGGCTCGAACAGGCTCGGCCAGGCCCGTGTGGGGTTGAGATTGGCCGAAGGCGCGATGCCGATGGTGCCGGTGCAAGCGGGCCCGAGGTCGGACAGGATGTCGCCGAAAAGGTTGCTGGCCACGACCACGTCGAAATGCTGCGGGCGCTGCACGAAGTGCGCCGTCAGGATGTCGATGTGGAAGCGGTCCACCGAAACCTCGGGGTACTGGCGCGCCATGGCCTCCACCCGCTCGTCCCAGTAAGGCATGGTGATGGCAATGCCGTTGCTCTTGGTGGCCGAGGTGAGCTTCTTGCGCGGGCGCTTCATGGCCTCGTCGAAGGCGAACTTCAGCACGCGGTCCACGCCCTGGCGGGACATGATGGTCTGCTGCATCACGATCTCGCGGTCGGTGCCCTCGTACATGCGTCCGCCCACCGCCGAATACTCGCCTTCGGTGTTCTCGCGCACGATTAGCATGTCGATGGCACCGGGCGCCAGGGGCTGGCCCTGACGGTCCACCAACGGCGAGCGGATGCCCGGCATGAGGCGGGCCGGACGCAGGTTGACGTACTGGTCGAAGTCGCGGCGGAACTTCAGCAGCGAACCCCACAGCGACACATGATCGGGCACGGTGGCCGGCCAGCCTACCGCGCCGAAGAAGATGGCGTGGTGGCCACCAATCCGGTCCTTCCAGTCGTCCGGCATCATCTGGCCGTGCCGGGCGAAGTAGGCGCAATTCGCAAAATCGAACTCATCGACGTTGACCTGGATGCCGAAGCGCCGACAGGCTGCGTCCAGCACCCGCAAGCCTTCTGGCATCACTTCGTTGCCGATGCCGTCTCCGGCAATCACGGCGATCTTGTGAGCTGCTGTCATGAATGAACTCCTTTGGGGTGAATCAGGGGGAATCTCAACGCAGGCATAGCGGTGACAAGGCGGCAACTGGCGTCAAACGGGCTCGCGAACCACCATCCACACGCCCACGGCCGTCAAGGCCATGCCCGCAAGTACGGCGGGGGTGAGCGCTTCGCCGAAGAGCAGCCAGGCCAGGGCGGCGGTGCACGGCGGTACGAGATACATCAGGCTCGTGACCTTGGTGGCAGCCCCGCGCTGAATGAGCAGCACCAGCAGGGAACTGCCCCCGAGCGTGAGCACAAGCACCGACCAGGCCATGGCCACACTGGAGTGGAGGTTCCAGGTCATGGTCTCGGGCTCCAGCAGTGCCAGCGGCAGCGTCGCCAGGAAAGCCGCCATCAGTTGCACCGTGTTGGCCGTGCGCACATCGCAGGCCCGTACAAAGCGTTTCTGCCACAAGGTACCCCCGGTGATGCTCAGCAAGGCCACCACCGCCAACGCCACTGTCGGGCCTGTGGCCTCCCCCAGGCCAAGCTTGCGCCACACCACCAGCACCAGCCCGGCCAAGCCGAGTGCCAGGCCAAGCCACTGCCGCCGGGACGCCCGCTGCGCATGGCCGATACCCGACAACCACAGGGCCGTCAGCAACGGTTGCAGGCCCACGATCAAGGCCGCGGTACCGGCCGACATGCCACCCTTGACCGCCGCCCACACGCCCCCCAGGTAGCCCGCGTGCAGCAGCAGGCCCACTACGCCCAGGTGCAGCCATTGGCTGCGGCCCTGCGGCCAGACCGCCCCAGAAAACCGTATCCACACCAGAAACGCCGCCACGGAGATGGCGAAGCGCCAGGCCAGGAAGGTCGTAGGCGGAGCGTGCGGCATGCCGAAGCGCGCCACCACAAAACCCGTGCTCCAGATCAGCACGAAGACCCACGGCATCCACAGCACCCAGCGCTGCCAGGGGGACGCGGTCACGGCAGCCGGCATCCGTCAGGCGAAGATGCCACTCAGCGCGCCTTTGCACGGATCTCGGGCAAGGCTTTACGCAGGTAATAGACCATGGACCAGATGGTGAGCACCGCAGCCAGGTAGATCAGGCCGGTTCCCCAAAGCCGCGTGTCGATCAGGCCGAACAAGGCGCCATCAAACAGCAGGAAGGGGATAGCCACCATCTGCACCACCGTCTTGAGCTTGCCCAACATGTGCACGGCCACGCTGCGCGATGCGCCAATTTGCGCCATCCACTCGCGCAGGGCGGAGATGGCGATTTCGCGCCCGATGATGATCAGGGCGACGAACGCGTTCACCCGGTCGAGTTGCAGCAGGATGAGCAGGGCTGCACACACCAGGAACTTGTCGGCCACCGGGTCCAGGAAGGCGCCGAACGAAGAGGTCTGGTTGAGCCTGCGGGCCAGGTAGCCGTCCAGCCAATCGGTCAGGGCCACCACCACGAACAGGACCGTGGCAGCCAGGTTGCGGTGGGCAGGCTCCAGTGGCAGGTAGAACACGCCGACGATCAGCGGGATGGCGAGGATGCGCGCCCAGGTCAGCAGCGTCGGCAGGGTGAGGAACATGAGCGCATTTTGCACGGGCGGCCCGCGGGCCTACGCCACGCGGGCGCAAGGGACCCCGGCGCTGCAAGGTCAGTGCAATGCCTTGTAGATGTCCTCGGCCAGGGCCAGGGACACGCCCTCGACGCTGGCCAGTTCCTCGATGCTGGCCTGGGCCACGCCCCGGACACCGCCAAAACGGGCCAGCAGTCGGGCGCGCTTGCGTGGCCCGACCCCCGGAATCTCCTCCAGCCGGCTGCCGCCCGTGCGCACGCTGGCACGGCGGGCCCGCATGCCGGTGATGGCAAAGCGGTGGGCCTCGTCACGGATCTGGGCCACCAACATGAGTGCTGCGGAATCATGCCCGAGATAGGCCTTGTCGCGTCCGTCGGCAAACACGAGTTCCTCCAGTCCCACCTTGCGCTTGTCGCCTTTTTCAACCCCCACGATGAGGCTCAGGTCCAGGCCCAACTCCTCGAAGACCTCACGCGCCATGGACACCTGACCGGCCCCGCCATCCACCAGCACCAGGTCGGGCAGGCGTGGGCCGCTGCGGGCGGGGGTCTGGTCCGCGGGCTCGACCGGGGCGCCCGGAGCCCCTGGCTCGGCCGGCGCGGTGGACTCGGGCCTGCGCTGGGCCACGGCCTCGGCCAGTTTCGAGTAGCGCCGCGTGAGCACCTGCCGCATCGCGGCGTAGTCGTCTCCGCCGGTCACACCTTCGACGTTGAAGCGCCGGTACTGGTCGGGCCGCATGGTGTGGCCCTCGTAGACGACGCAAGAGGCCTGCGTGGCTTCACCTGCCGTGTGGCTCACGTCGAAACACTCGACACGGAAGCGGTCGAGGTCGGCCACGTCCAGGTCCAGGGCCTCCACCAGGGCCCTTGTGCGCTCGCGCTGCGAACCTTCTTCGGACAACAGTCGGGACAAGGCCAGGCCGCACCCCTGGCGCGCCATCTCCAGCCAGACCTTGCGCTGGCCCCGGGGCTGGTGTTGCACCTGCACGCGGCGCCCGGCCAGCGCCGCCAGCGCGTCCACCACTGAGGCGTCCACCGGATCGCTCAGCAGCAACAGCGCCGGCACGGGCTGGCCCGCATAGTGCTGCAGCAAGAAGGCTTCCAGCACCTGCTGCTCGGGCGAGGCTGGGGCGTCGGCATCCGCTTCGTCCAGCGGCTCACCCCTCACGGCGGTGGCTTCGTCCACATGTTGCGGGAAGTGGGCCCGGTCGCCCAGGTGGCGCCCTCCCCGCACCATCGCCAGGTTGACGCAGGCTCGGCCGCCCTGCACCTTCACCGCCAAGACGTCCACTTCCTGGTCGTCCTCGCCCAGGCTGCTGCGGTCCACGGTCTGCTGGTGCAGCACGCGGGACAGGGCCGAGATCTGGTTGCGGATCTCCGCCGCCTTCTCGAATTCCAGCACCTCGGCATGGGCCATCATGCGCTGCTGCAAGCCGTCCAGCACCTCTTGAGAGCGGCCCAGGAGGAAGGTCTCGGCGTCGGCCACGTCGCGGGCGTAGCTGGGCGCGTCCACCAGCCCCACGCAGGGCCCGGAGCAGCGGCGGATCTGGTACAGCAGGCACGGCCGGGTGCGGTTGGCAAACACCGTGTCCTCGCAGGTGCGCAGGCGAAAGGCCTTCTGGATTAGCTGAATGGTCTCCTTGACCGCCCAGGCGCCGGGGTACGGACCGAAGTAGCGGTGGCGGCGATCCACCGTACCTCGGTAGTAGGCCACCCGGGGGAAACGCTGCGCGGCCGAGGGCAGTTCGTCCAGGCTCGCGCCGGCAGGACCGGTGATCTTGAGGTAGGGATAGCTCTTGTCGTCCCGAAACAGGATGTTGAATTTTGGGCTCAGGGCCTTGATGAGGTTGTTTTCGAGCAGCAGTGCCTCGGCCTCGGTGCGCACCACCGTGGTCTCCAGGCGCACGATGCGGGCCACCATGGCGCCGATGCGCGTGCCGCCGTGGTCTTTCTGGAAGTAGCTGGAGACGCGCTTCTTCAGGTTGCGCGCCTTGCCCACGTACAGCACCACGCCCTGCGCGTCGAAGTAGCGGTAGACCCCCGGCAGGCTGGGCAGCGCGGCTACCTCTTCCAGCAAGCGGTCGCGGGCTGGAAGGGAAGCGGTGGAGGTGTCGGAGGGTTCGGTCACGGAGGCGATGGCCGCGGGAGGAGGCCCTTGTGGTGGCGCAGGCGCGGATTGTCCACGTCCGTATCATCTGGCTGGTGACCCCTACGGTGCCCCAGCCTCCATCGCGCTCTGCATGGCCTGTGCTGCTGTTCGACCTCTTCTGCAGGGTCATCGACAACTTCGGCGACATCGGCGTGTGCTGGCGTCTGGCAGCCGACCTGGCCGGTCGCGGGCATCGGGTACGGCTGTGGTGTGACGATCTTTCGGCGCTGCAGTGGCTGGCCCCCCAAGGGGCTGCGGGGGTCGAATTGATCCCCTGGCGTGCGTCCGTGCCCGCGCCACCCCCGGGTGACGTGGTGATCGAGGCCTTCGCGTGCGAGCCGCCTGCGGCCTTCGTGCAAGCCATGGCCGGTGCATCGCGCCCGCCCGTGTGGATCAACCTGGAATACCTGAGTGCGCAAGCCTGGGTGGAGCGCTGCCACCGCCTGCCCTCCCCCCAGTTCCACGGGCCGGGGACGGGGCTGGTGAAGTGGTTCTTCCATCCCGGCTTCACCGCGGCCACCGGGGGGCTGATCCGCGAGCCGGGGCTTTTCGAGGCGCAGGCCCGGTTCGACCGTGACGGCTGGCTGCGTACCCAAGGGCTGCACCTTCAAGCCGGGGAGCGCCTCGTGGTCCTGTTCTGCTACGACAATCCGGCTTTGCCGCAGATGCTGCGCTGCCTGGCGCAGCAACCCACCGTACTGGCCCTGACGCCAGGACCGGCGCAGCAGCAGGTGCACGGTCTGGCGCTGCCACCGCTGTTGCGCATCCATGACCTGCCCTGGTTGAGCCAGGTGGATTTCGACCGCCTGCTGTGGAGCGCCGACCTCAACCTGGTGCGCGGCGAAGACTCGCTGGTGCGGGCGATCTGGGCCGGGCGCCCGTTCCTGTGGCAGTTGTATCCCCAGCAGGATGGCGCCCATTTCGCCAAGTCCGACGCCTTCCTGGACCTCTTCCTGTCCTGGCCATCCGCCGATGGGGCACGAGGCGAAGACACCGGCGCCTTGCGGGCGTTGTGGAACCTCTGGAACGGGCGTTCCCAGGCACCGGGCGAGTCCTTCGAGGTGGCCGCACCAGAGCTTGCCGCCTGGACTGACAGAGCGCAGCGATTCCAGCAGGCGCTGGCGGGTCAGGTGGATCTGGTGACGCAACTGCTGCAATTTGTGGCGCAGAGGTGCCTCGAGCTCACCCCGGAAACAGGGCCTGCGGTCGCGACCGACACCCCACTTCCCGAGCCGTCGAAACCACCGCTGGCAGGCTAGAATCTTGCGTTTTGCAGTAGCTTGACGGCAATTCAGCCTGTTCAGGCTGCCCGTGGGTGAGGCGCTCGTCCGAGCGTCGGCCTGGCGGGCCCCAGGCCGCACTGCCCTACTCCCACGCACGCGCCCCCCGAGGGCGACATTCGACATGAAACTCGCTCAAGAAATCCGCACCGGCAACGTGATCATGCAGGGCAAGGACCCGATGGTCGTCCTGAAGACCGAATACAGCCGTGGGGGCCGCGGTGCCGCCACGGTGCGCATCAAGATGAAGAACCTGCTGAACGGCGGCGGTGCCGAGGTGGTCTTCAAGGCCGACGACAAGATGGACCAGATCATTCTGGACAAGAAGGAGTGCACCTACTCCTACTTCGCCGACCCGATGTACGTCTTCATGGACACCGAGTACAACCAGTACGAGGTGGAGGCCGAGAACATGGGCGATGCCATCCAGTACCTGGAGGACTCCATGTCCGTGGAAGTGACCTTCTACGACGGCAAGGCCATCTCCGTGGAAATGCCCACCACCGTGGTTCGCGAGATCAACACCGAACCCGGCGTCAAAGGCGACACCTCCGGCAAGGTGATGAAGCCAGCCCGCCTGGTGGGCACGGGCTTCGAGATCTCAGTGCCGCTGTTCGTCGAGGACGGCGACAAGATCGAGATCGACACCCGCACGCACGAGTACCGCAAGCGCGTCTGATCAACACTGGTAGGGTGGCGTCTGGCGCCACCAGCTCCGGCGTTGTCTTCAAAAGGGCACCTTCTGGGTGCCCTTTGTCTTCAGGGGCCTTGCGGCCTGGTGCGCACAGGGTTGCGCGCATCCATCCAGACGGTCTGCGGCATGATGAACGCATGAACTTCGATCTTGAGGCTGCGGTGGTGTCGCCGTTTCGCATGCAGCCAGGTCTTCGGCGCCTGCAGCCCTCAGCCCGCCACCTCACCCCCTTGGCGCCGGGGTGCCGCCACCAGCGCGAGAAGCTGGCAGTGCTCAGTGCTTTCGCACCCCAGGCGCTGGTCTGTGCGCCAGGGTTCGACGCCGCGCCCGCCCTGCACCGCCTGTGCGAGCGGGCGGCCCTTGAGTATCCCCGGGCCTTCGCGTGGGATGGTCGCCAGGCCACCGCGCTGAAGCTGGGAGTCGCCGTGGCGGACGGCGAGGTGCGCGAGATCGGAGCGGGCAGCTTCGGCCTGGGTGACGAGATCGGCCGCTGCCTGGCGGGCCTGGCACCGCAATGGCGGCTGGCCGGGCTGCTGGCACTGAGCTTCGCCCAGGACCTGGCAGTGGTGACTGGGGACACCGGGCGGGTGCCCTGGATGGCGGTGGCCCTGCCCTCCCACTGGGACCCGGCAGAAAAGATCGGCCGACACTTCAACGAGATCCATGCGCCAGTGGCCGACCCACAACTGCTGCTGGCCGCCGGAGAACGCCTGATGAAGCTGGTGTGCGGCGAAGAGCCCTTGGAGCGCTTCGTGTGGAACGTCACGAGCCACCCCCGACTGCACGCGCATCCGGCTCGGGTCGACCCGGTGCGCTGGCCTCGCGGCGCGGCCACGGATTTCGCCCAGGAGGCTTGGTGGCGCACGGAGCGGCAGACCTTCTTGCCGGTGTCCGAATTCGGTCAGGCCATCTTTACCATTGAGGTAGAGGTCCAGCCGCTGGCGCAGGCCCTGCGCAGCCCGGCGCAAGCACAGGCACTGCATGCGGCCGTAGCCTCGATGAGTGATGCGGTGCTGGCTTACCGCAGCCTTCAACCCGTGCGGGACGCTCTGCTGCGCTGGCTGGAAGCCACAGCGGCGCACGCCGAGGCGGGCCTTCACGCCTAGAGCTGCCATGGCGACGCCCGCCCTGCGCCCGGCCCGCATCGATTTCAGCAGCGGCACACCACGCTCGCTGGACTACGGCGACGTCTACCACCCGGTCGAAGGGGCGCAAGCGCAAGCGCGACATGTGTTTCTGCAAGGTAACGGACTGCCGCTGCGCTGGCAGGGCCGGCGCCACTTCGCCGTGCTGGAGACCGGCTTCGGCCTGGGCCACAACTTCCTGGCCACCTGGGCGGCGTGGCGCGCCGACCCTCAGCGCTGCCGCCACCTGCACTTCGTATCCCTGGAGCAGCATCCGCCCACCCGCGAAGACCTGGCCCGGGCACACCGCCAGCCAGCGCCTGGCGACCCGGCGCATGCCCTGATCGCCGCCTGGCCCCCTTTGCTTCAGGGCCTGCACGTGCTGGGACTGCAGACCGATGACACAGGGACCGTGAGCCTGACCCTGGCCTTGGGCGATGCACGAGACCTGCTGCCGCAGTTGATCGGCCGGTTCGACGCCTTCTTTCTCGACGGCTTTGCGCCCTCGGCCAACCCGGCGCTGTGGGACCCGCGCCTGCTGCGCGCCCTGGGTCGCCTGGCAGCGTCGGATGCCACCGCCGCCACCTGGAGCGTGGCCCGCCCTGTGCGCGACGGTCTGTGCACGGCGGGCTTCGAGGTGTCCAAGGCGCCCGGTCTTGACCCCAAGCGGGAGATGACGGTGGCGCACTTTCGCCCCCGGTCCACACCGCGCACGCCACCCGGCCGTCCCGACGGCCCCCGGACGGGTAAACGGGAGGTGGTGATCATCGGCGCCG
This sequence comes from Rubrivivax sp., assembly GCA_044358945.1. Classification (GTDB taxonomy): domain Bacteria; phylum Pseudomonadota; class Gammaproteobacteria; order Burkholderiales; family Burkholderiaceae_C; genus Rubrivivax. Next base: position 4,034 of record JBIKMY010000002.1, on the reverse strand, counting down.
GCCTGGCCGGCGCCTGCGCCGCCCAAACCCTGGCAGGCCTGGGCTGGACCTGCTCGGTGCTGGAGGCGGCACACGCCCCCGCCCAGGGCGCCTCCGGCAACCCCGCCGGGCTCTTCCACGGCGTCTTGCACCGCGCCGACGGTATCCACGCCCGACTGCACCGACACGCCGCCCTGCATGCCGCACGCTATTACGCGGAACACATCCGCCGGGGCCAAATACCGGGCGAGGTGCCGGGGCTGCTTGCAGTGCGTGCGTCGGATTCCAGCCACGCACACGGCACGCCGTGGTCACCATCCGAGGCGCTGACGGGCTACGCCCAGGCGCTCAGCCTGCAAGAGGCCAGCCTGCGCGCCGGGGCCGCGTTGAACGGGCCGGCCATCGAATTCACGCAAGGCGGCTGGGTGGATCCGGGTGCCGTGGTGCGACATGCCCTCGCCACACCCTGGGTGCGCTTCCAGCCTGGTGCCAAGGCTCACGCTCTGCAAGCACCCCAAGGTGACGACCCGTCATGGACGGTTTTGGACGCTGACGGGACGCCGCTGGCTCAGGCGCCCTGGGTTGTGCTGGCCGCGGGCGTGGGTCTGCCGGCGCTTGCGGCGCCTCTGGGCCCCGATGGGGCCGGACTGGGGCCGATGGAGGTCCAGCGCGGGCAGATCACGTGGTTCGCGTCGGACAGCGCACTGAAGCGTCCGGTCAGCGGCCATGGCTACGCGGTGTCGCTGCCTGACGGACGTCTGCTGTGCGGGGCGCGACTGCGCAGCCAGGACGAGGACGAGTCGCTACGGCAGGAAGACCATCGATGGAACCTGGACCGCCTGAGCGTCCTGACTGGGCTGCGACCGGCCGAGGGCGCAAGGGTGGACGGGCGGGCGTCCTCCCGCCTGCAGACCCCTGACCGCCTACCCCTCATCGGGCCAGTGCCGCTGACCAGCCTTGTCCGAGGGGGACGACAGGATCAGGTGCGCTTCATCCCGCGGCATCCGGGCCTGTGGGTCACCGGGGCGTTGGGGTCGCGGGGGTTGATCTGGGCACCGCTGGCCGCGCAGATGCTGGCCGCGTGGATGGAAGGCACGCCCATGCCGCTGCAGGCCGACCTGGTGGACGCGCTGGACCCAGCGCGCTGGCTGGTACGGCAGGCGAGGCAAGCCTCTCGGGACGAATCCTGATGCGACGTCGGGGATCAGGCGGCGCCAGGGGCTGAGGCGCCCGCAGATTCGACTGCAGGGCTGTCCGCGTCGGTGGACTCCGCCAGCGCATCCTCTGGCGCGTCGGAGGCTTCAGACCCCGCATCACCACCCTCTACCTTGCCCTGTGCCTTGCGTGCGGCCTTTTCTTCCTTCTTTTTCTTCTTGGCAAGTTCGCGCTGGCGCTTCTCGTAGGAGTAGTTGGGTTTCGCCACGGAGGTCCTCGAAGTAATGGAAGTGAATGCCCGTATCAGAACACAAGCGTACGCACACCCGAGGCCGTGCCCAGCAGGCAGGTGTGCGCCTTGTGCCGGGCGAAGATGCCAACCGTGACCACCCCCGGCCACTGGTTCACCTCTGCTTCCATCGCCAGCGGGTCTTCGATGCGCAGGCCGCGCACGTCCAGGATGGGGTGACCGTTATCGGTCAGCACGCCCGGCCGCAAAGACGCCTGCCCGCCCAGCGCCGCAAAGCGCCGCGCCACCTGGGCGCACGCCATGGGAATCACCTCCACCGGCAGCGGAAAGGCGCCCAGCATCGGTACCTGCTTGGACTCGTCTGCAATGCAGACGAAGCGCTCGGCCAGGTCCGCCACGATCTTTTCGCGCGTCAGGGCCGCGCCGCCGCCCTTGATCATGTGGCCACGGCCGTCAATCTCGTCCGCGCCATCCACGTACACCGCCAGGTGCTCCACGGCGGACGCTTCCAACACCGTGAACCCGTGAGCCTTGAGCCGCTGGGTGCTCTGCTCCGAACTGCTCACCGCACCGGCGAGCGGGACGCGGGCTTCGGCCAGGGCGTCAATGAACTTGTTGACCGTGGATCCGGTGCCCACGCCCAGCACCGCGCCGGGGGTTACATAAGCCACGGCAGCTCGGCCGACGGCGGCCTTGAGTTCGTCCTGTGTCATCGGGCTAAGCCTGGGTTGCAGCCCCTGTGACGGGCCGTGGGGTGGGCAGTGTTTGCGAGAATCAAAAGATTATGGCCCTGCTCCCCTACGCGCTGACCCGCCCCTTCCTCTTCGGCCTGGACCCGGAGCAGGCCCACGACCTGACCTTGGGCGCCATCGCGGCGCTGCAGAACACGCCGGCGCAGTGCCTGTGGCAACAATCGCGCGTGGACGATCCTGTCACGGTGGCAGGCCTGCACTTTCCCAACCGCCTGGGACTGGCCGCCGGGCTGGACAAGAACGGGCGCTGCATCGATGGCCTGGGTGCGCTGGGCTTCGGCTTCATCGAGGTGGGCACCGTTACCCCGCTGGCGCAGCCGGGCAACCCCAAGCCCCGCATCTTCCGCCTGGTGGAAAAGCAGGCACTGATCAACCGCCTGGGCTTCAACAACGAGGGACTGGCGGCTTTCATCGCCAACGTGCGGCGCAGCCGCAGCTTTCGCGCCGCTGGCGGCGTACTCGGGCTGAACATCGGGAAGAACGCGGCCACGCCCATCGAGCGCGCCACGGACGACTACCTCACCTGCCTGGACGGCGTGTACCCCCATGCCGACTACGTCACCGTCAACATCTCCAGTCCCAACACCAAGAACCTGCGCGCGTTGCAGAGCGACGAGGCCTTGGACGGCCTGCTGGGCGCTTTGCAGCAGAGGCGCGAGGCCTTGAGCCAGACCCACGGCCGGCAGGTGCCGCTGTTCCTGAAGATCGCGCCCGATCTGGACGAGGCGCAGATCCAGGTCATCGCCGCCACGCTGCAGCGCCACGGCATCGACGGGGTCATCGCCACCAACACCACCCTGTCGCGCGAGGCCGTGCAGGGCCACGCCCACGCGGGCGAGGCCGGCGGCCTGTCCGGCGCACCCGTGCTGGAGGCCAGCAACCGCGTGATCCGTACCCTGCGCCAGGCCCTGGGCGCGGGCTACCCCATCATCGGTGTGGGAGGCGTGATGTCCGGCGCTGACGCGCGCGCCAAGCTCGTCGCCGGGGCGGACCTGGTGCAGATCTACACCGGCTTCATCTACGGGGGCCCACCCTTGGTGACCGAAGCCGCGCGCGCGCTGGCCGCCGCGCGGCGCTGAGGGGGCATGCAAGCGAACCTGCTGGCCCAGGTGCTGCGACTGGCGGAGTCGGAGCGGGCGGCAGGCCGTCCCTCACAGGCCGAGGACCTGTGCCGGCGGCTGCTGGACGAGATGCCCGACTGTGCGGACGCCTGGAACCTGATGGCGCTGTTGTACGCCGATACCGGACGCGATCTTCAGGCAGCGGCCTGCCTGGAACGCGCCATGCAGGCGGCTCCCCAGCACCCCGGCTACCCGGCCAACCTGGGGGAATTGATGCGCAGGGCCGGACTGCCCGAGCGCGCCGCCGAACTCGGGCTGCGCGCGGTGCAACTGGACCCGGGGCATCTCGTGGCCCATCTGAACCTGGGCTTTGCCTTGCTGGACCTGGGCCGGGCCGAGCAGGCGATGACGCACTTCATGACCGTGACCCAAGGCGAGCCCCGGCAGCCCCAGGCGTGGTTCGGCACCGGGCGCGCCGCGCTGATGCTGCAGCGCATTCCGCAAGCCTGCGAGGCCCTGGAGCACTGCCGGCGCCTGGCGCCCGCTGACCCGGAGTGCCGTCTTGCACTCGCCCAGGCCAGGCGCCTGCTGGGCGAACGCGCGGCTGCGCAGGAGCATCTGACGGCAGCCGCACGGGCCCTGCCCGGTCATCCCGGCGTGGTGGCACTCCAGGCCGATCTGCTGTTGGAGGCGGGCCGGCTGGACGCGGCAGAGCAACTGGTGCGCTCCCACGTGGTGGCGGGGCAACCCACGGCGCCGGGCCTGCTGTACCGGCTGTCGCTCTGTCGGCTGGGCCGTGGCGACTATCGAGACGGGTTTGCCCTGTACGAGTCGCGG